>CALGLJ010000136.1 GCA_937930235.1 uncultured Verrucomicrobiales bacterium
GCCACTTGCGTATAAGTGATTCCCTTCATCCCGCCCAAGCCGGCATAAAAGAACACAATCGCTCCTCCCACAAACACCCCCGTTGATACGTCGATTCCGAAAAGCTGCGAGAACACCACTCCCACTCCTCGCATTTGTCCCATGATGTAAGTGAGACAAATGAAGATCGCGCAAATCACCGCGACCAGACGAGCAGCCTTAGAGTAATAGCGATCTCCAATAAAATCTGGCACCGTGGCTTTCCCAAATTTCCGTAAAAATGGGACCATTAATATGGTCAGAAGGACAAAGCCTCCCGTCCACCCCATTAGAAACCGAGAACCATCGTAACCATTAATTGCCACCACTCCCGCCATGGAGATAAAGGTTGCGGCACTCATCCAATCCGCAGCCGTCGCCATCCCATTCGCAAAGGGAGACACCCCTCCGCCCGCAGTATAGTACTCCTGAGTCGATGCCGCGCGGGACTTAAATGCAATGCCGATATACAGCGCAAAGGAAAGTCCGATAAAAAGATAATTGTATGCGTCCTGAGTCATTCCTCAAATCCCTCCTCTTGGTATTTCTCCTCAAGCCGCCCCATGAGTTTAGCGTAAACGATCAAAAGGATCACAAAGCAAATAATGGCTCCCTGCTGCGCCATCCAGAATCCAAAAGGCGCTGACCCGATTGAGGGTGCGTTCACATCCAGCCATTCCCGAAAAAGAATCCCACAGCCAAAGGAGACTAAAAACCAAATGCCGAGCAGAATGCCCACACATTTTAAATTTGCTTTCCAATAATCATCGCGGGCCTTCCCCCGGTTCTTTTCGTTCATGCTACAATATTTATTACTTAAACGAGTATGACTAACAAAGAGGAACTGTCCACGGAAAGCACGAATCACCGCTCAAGTGATCAAACCGTTCCCTTTTGCTTTTCGATACGCTCGATTTGATGTTTCCTCTCCCCGCGATGAGTTCCTCTATTGAAGTCTGCCATATCGACCGCCTCCCACAGAACGGCTGTCTCATCATCCCTGGTCGCCTCGATGCCAAGCAAGCGAAGAAGCTCCACAGCGCCCTCGGAAGTCGCCAAATCACCTGGCTCGTAGAAGAAACTGCGCAACTCCCCGCCGAACTCTCCCAATATCTTGAAAATAGTGGCTGCCCTGGAGCCGCCTTTGATCAAAATGATCCCAACCCCGCAACCGTCGGCCAAAACCTCGCCGGACAGATCAAAGATGGAAGCGTCTTTGTCTTCATCCCTGGATCCACTATCGCCCGCCCCGGCACCGCTTGCCAAATCCCCTCCGAGACCCTCCGGACCCTCTGCGCCCTAGAACTCCCCATCATCCCACTCGATATCTCCATCCCAAGCGAAACCTCCCTCTGTATCGAAACCACCTCTCTCCCCTCCGCGATCTTGAACTTCGCCCACCCCTTAGAGAAGAACTCGATCGCCCACTACCGCGAATCACTGCTCTCCGCCGCAGAAGAAACCTACTCGGCCCGAGACTTCCTTAACGGCTCCCTCGCCGTCGCCCTTCTCACCGGCCTCAAAAAACACGCTGACACCAGCACCCTCTTCGATGGTGCCGACGACTCAGAGCTCCCATTTAATAAAATACTCGGAGCCGCCATCGCCCTCTCCAAAGAAATCAAACTTGCCACCAAAAAGAAACGCGTCGGCATCATCCTCCCTCCCGGAAAAGGAGGCATGGTCGCCAACCTCGCCGTCCTCTTTGCTGGAAAAGTCCCCGTTAATCTGAACTTCACCGCCTCCGACGAAGCCGTCCGCTCCTGTATCAGGCAG
The DNA here is from genome assembly GCA_937930235.1 of uncultured Verrucomicrobiales bacterium. Classification (GTDB taxonomy): domain Bacteria; phylum Verrucomicrobiota; class Verrucomicrobiia; order Verrucomicrobiales; family Akkermansiaceae; genus SW10. The sequence continues at coordinate 1,795 of CALGLJ010000136.1, forward strand.
GCCGATCTCGACAAATTCATCACCGCTGACCCCTTCGTTCGTAAAGTCCCCAGCTTCCCCTGGCCGCCCAATCGTGACCTCCTTTTTATCGAGCGCATCCTCCCTCAGATCAAAAAGAAGATCATCAAATGGAGCCTCATCTCAAAATTCCTCCCCGCCTCCATGCTGGTCAAGCTTCTCAAGCTCAACCCCACCGGAGGCGATGAAGAAGCCATCCTCCTCTTCACCTCTGGCTCATCCGGCGAACCTAAAGGCGTCCCTCTTTCCCACCGCAACCTCCTCGCCAACGTCTGCCAATTTGGACGACAGCTGGACCTCCCCCATGAGGCCAAACTCCTTGGCTGCCTCCCCCTCTTCCACTCCCTCGGCTGCACCGTCACCCTCTGGTACCCCATCATCGAAGGCGTCGACCTCGTCACCTTCCCCAGCCCTCTAGAGACCAAGCGCCTCGCAGAACTCATCGACAAACACCAGATCGACCTCCTCCTCGCCACCCCCACCTTCCTCCGGGGATACATGCGCCGCATTAAGCCCGAGCAACTTGCCTCCCTACGCCTCGTCATCACCGGAGCGGAAAAGCTCCCCGACAATCTCGCTTACCAATTCCAAGACAAATTCAAAACCCTCCCCATGGAAGGATACGGCCTCACCGAGACCTCACCCGGCACCAATGTCAACCTCCCCATGGACGATCCCAAAGACAACACCCCCGTCATCCCCTCGGCCCGCTTCAGCTCTGTCGGCCCCGTCCTGCCCGGCATTGCCGTCCGTATCACCAATCCCGCCACCGATGAATCCACCAGCATCGACAAATCTGGGATCATCTGGCTCAAAGGAGCCAACATTTTCCAAGGATACCTCAACAAAGAAGAACTCTCAAAAGAAGTCCTCATCGACGGCTGGTTCAAGACCGGAGACGTCGGACGCATGGATGATGACGGCTTCCTCTACATCGAAGGACGCATTTCTCGTTTCTCCAAAATCGCAGGCGAAATGGTCCCTCACGAGACCCTAGAAGCTGCCATCACTAAAATCCTCGGGCTCGACGGCGAGACCGAACGTAAAATCGCCATCGTCGGAGTCCCCGACGAAAAGAAAGGAGAAGCTATCGTCCTTCTCTCCACCGTCGCCGGAGAAGCACTCGAACAAGAGCAGCTCGACATTCGCTACAAACTCCTCGACGAAGGCATCCCCGCCCTCTGGTGCCCAAAATCGATTATCCCCGTCAACGAAATCCCCGTCCTCGCCTCGGGCAAACTTGATATCAAAGGCTGCGAAGAGCTCGTTACTTCATGATCCGTTTCGATCACTGGATGGAACACGCCCTCTACGGGCCGCGAGGATACTACACCACTCCTCGCCCCATTCTCGGAGCCAGAGGAGACTTCACCACCACCCCAAAACTCTCCCCCCTCCTCGCCCAAACCCTAGCCTCCGAAATCGAAGGCCCCGTGATCGAACTCGGCCCCGGAGATGGCACCCTCGCCCTAGCAATACGCGAATCGTTGAACTTTTTTCAACGGCGGAAGCTCGACTACCACCTCGTCGAAATCTCCCCTCCCCTCAAAAAACGCCAACAGCAAAAATTAAACGGAAAAGGAACCTGGCACCCCGACCTCTCCACCGCCCTCCAGGCTACCGGCTCACACGCCACCATCATCTCGAACGAATTTTTTGACGCCTTTCCCGTCCGCATCTTTCAAGATGAGAACGAACTCTTCCTCGATTCTGACCACACCGAAGTTTGGCTCCCCATCGAACACCGCCCCTCCTCCACCCTCTTCGAAAAATCCTGGCCCGCCGGACAGCGACTCGAAGTCGCAGAATCCATCCACCACTGGTACCGGGACCAACTCACCCACTGGCATCATGGCACCATGATCTCCATCGACTACGGAGGAAGTGCCGAAGAAATATACCATCGCCGCCCCCACGGCACAATCCGCAGCTACCTTCATCACACCCGCCTCTATCCCCCGGAAACATACCAAAACCCCGGCCGCCAAGACATCACCAGCGATGTCAATTTTGATGACCTCAAAACCTGGGGCGAAGAATCAGGAATGCGATCAACTCACTATCAATCTCTCGCAAACTACCTCCAGACCGACCCCAACGGACCAGATGGATCATTCAAAATCCTTCATCAAACTCCTGCATAAACAACTTCCTCCCGCCCCATACTTCATCATTTATTAAACTATCGCCCTCGCAGAAACCACCATCGAACAAATGCTCAGCTTCTGGAACGTAGCAGAAAGCTCCTGCTTTCTGTCCAGCTCGGAACCAACGTTTATAAAGCTACCTAAAGATGCTCTAAGCGTCCGGAAGGCGGAGAAGGAAATTTGGGAACCTTCTCCGCACCATAAGAGAATGAGAAAATGAGGAATTAAGCAATAATGTCTTTAATCACTTTTCCACCCTCGACCCCGGTCAGTTTAAACTCAAGACCTTGGTATTTATGTGTGAACGCACCCGGATCGATGCCACAGAGATGTTGCATCGTGGCATGAAGATCATGGACGCTTGTCTTACCTTCAACGACTCCATAGCCAAGCTCATCAGTCGCCCCATGAACATGGCCCCCTTTAACTCCGCCACCTGCAAGCACGAGTGAGAATGCGTTAATGTGATGGTCACGGCCGGAACCCTGCCCCATAGGAGTTCTCCCAAATTCTCCGCCCCAGATAACGAGTGTTTCGTCGAGAAGTCCACGCTGTTTGAGGTCGTAAATCAGAGCCGCACTGGCCTGATCAGAACTCTCCACCATTTTAGGGAGCTTCTTATCAAGATCACTGTGATGATCCCAACCACGATGGTATAGCTGGACAAAACGTACGCCTCGCTCGACCAGACGGCGAGCCAGAAGACAGTTGGAAGCATACCCTCCTTTATCGGATTTTTTAATCCCATAGAGGTCTTTCGTCGCTTGAGATTCTTGCGAGAGATCGGTGAGTTCAGGCACTGATGTCTGCATCCGGAAAGCCATTTCATACTGTGAGATCCGAGCCTCCAGTTCCCGATCAACCACGAGTTCACCCTGAAGTCCATTTAGCTTTTTGATCTCATCAATGACTTGTCTTTGCGTCGACTGACACACGCCATCGGGATTTCCAACATAATGCACGGCATCTCCTTTCGACTGAAATTGGACCCCTTGAAATTTACTTGGAAGAAAACCGGATGACCACTGCTGAGAAGAGACAGGTTGGCCTCCACCAGACAAGAGGACGACATAACCAGGAAGATCCTGCGTCTCGGCTCCTAATCCGTAGAGAGTCCATGATCCCATACAAGGGCGCCCTTTAATGATCGACCCCGTATTGAGAAAGGCATGGGCGGGATCGTGATTGATCTGCTCCGTGGTCATGCCGCGGAGAATACAAAGCTCATCCGCTACCTTGCCCATGTGCTTGAAGCTATCAGAAAATTCGAGGCCAGATTTCCCATGAGGTGAAAAGCTCACCGAGGACCCCCGAGCCTTGAGTTCTTTTCCTTGAAGCTGAGCTAGCTGCTGACCTTTCGTGTAGGATTCTGGGAATGCTTTTCCATCGAGTTTGTTCAATTCAGGCTTGGGATCAAAGGTGTCCATGTGCGATGGACCACCTGCCATACAGAGATGAATGACATTTTTAATCTTAGCCTGATGAGGCAAACCAGAGCCATAGTAAGCAGGCCAAGCTTGTCCAGCTCGGGCTTGCTCGCTGAGCATCGAGGTGAAGGCGAGACTCCCTAAACCAGCGAAAGACTTTTCTAAAAAGGTCCGCCGGTTGATTTCAAGAGCGTGTTTCGAGTCGGTCACAAACATTTTAGTATCGGGTAATGGTTTCGTGAAGGTTAAGAATCACTCGGCAAAGCTGAGTGACTGCAGCAAGTTCTTTTTTATCGAGGTTTGACGGCGCGCGATACAGTCCTATTTTGAGAAGCTTGTCAGGATTGTCTTTTCCGCTTGCGATGTTCTCTCTCTGCTTTGCTAAAAATTCGGTGAGAGATTTCAGCTCATCTTCCCGAGGTTCTCTAGCAATCGCTTGGAGGTAACCTGCTTTGATCAGAGCGGCATCATCCCCTTGTTTTGAATCTGATAGTAAACGCACCGCGAATGCTCGGGCCGCCTCGGTGTACGAGGGATCATTGAGTAGTGTCAGCGCTTGTTGAGGTGAGTTTGCCTGCAGTCGATCGACCGAACATTCGGCGCGGTTAGGAGCATCGAAGTTCGCCAACATGGGGTGTAAGAAGGTGCGCTGCCAGTGCATGTAAACGCCGCGGCGATATTGGCGCTCATCTCTCGTGGAAGAGTATCTACGTCTCGGGAAGTTGATGGCGTTATAGTAACCTTCAGGCTGGTACGGCTTAATGGACGGCCCACCGGTGATTTCAGTATTCAAGAGACCTGAAATCGCAAGTGCATTGTCACGGACAAATTCGGCATCAAGGCGGCGAGGAGCCTGCTGCGCATGGAGACGATATCCGGGATCTCGTTTTGTAATCTCGGCGTTCGTTGCCGCCTCGCGCTGGTAAGCTTCACTCGTCACCATGAGTTTGATGATCCGTTTGACATCCCAGTTATTTTCTCGGAAATCAGCTGCAAGCCAATCGAGAAGCTTAGGGTGGCTGGGCCATTCTCCCTGCGCCCCCAGATCAGCAAGAACGTTTGAGAGACCAGAGCCAAAAAACTGCCTCCATGTTCGGTTAACGAAGTGACGTGCGGTGAGTGGATTTTCATCCGCAACAATCCAGTTCGCAAGATCGAGGCGATTGAGGCGGCGGTCTTTTGGAACTGATTCCGAGGGAAGAAATCCAAACACGGCGGGTTCAACGACAGGTCCTTTATCATCCTGCCAATCACCTCGCGATAAGACGCGGCTGACCCGCCAATCTTTTTTCGGGCGGACTACGGTCGTTAAACTCCGGGACCAGCCTGCTTTCGTTTCACGAAGTCTGCTGCGAAGAATTTTGAACGTCTTGGAAAGTTTTTCCAAAGACCCAGTAGAAAGGTGATACGCAGCTTTCAGATGGGAGACATTTCCTGATTTGATGCCTGCAAGCACATCCACTGGAAGCACCGGCTCACCTGGGATTGATTCAAGAAATGGGGTCGCCGAAATACGAAGACGGGCAATGTCTGCTGATTCAAAACGTGCAACTAAGACATCCCCTGGCTGAGTCGTCACCTTAGATTTCAAACTGAAGACTCCAGTCTGCTTTTGTTTCGCCAGATCTCGGGGGATTTCCAAGCGCCCAGGGGCAGAGGTCCAAGAGTCATTAATAGAAAACTTTTTC
>CALGLJ010000137.1 GCA_937930235.1 uncultured Verrucomicrobiales bacterium
ATTGCAAGGAGTCACTCTCTTTAGCCCTCCTCGCTTCGACGATTCTCGAGGTAGCTTTCGCCCCCTCTTCGCGCGACGTCTCCACGCCGAAGCTGGTTACACGCACTCTTGGGCAGAGATGAATCTCTCACATACTGAGGAAGGAGGTATTCGCGGTCTTCATTTTCAAGAGCCTGAACCACAGGCGAAGCTTATCACCGTGATTACGGGAACGATTTTTGATGTCGCAGTTGATTTGAGGCCTGGCCCCGACTTTGGAAAATGGGAAAGCTTCGAGCTTTCAGCTAACCAATCTCATCTTCCTTCACAAATCTACCTTCCGCCGGGCTTTGCTCATGGGCTAGCCACCCCCTCTGGCCCAGCCACCATAGCCTATCTCGTTTCGACCCCTTGGAATCCCGAAACGGAGCAAGTCCTCGCTTGGAATGATCCACAGCTCGCCATTTCGTGGCCACTTGATCGGCCTGAGCTCTCCGAACGTGACCAGAATGGAGTATCACTCGAGAGCCTTGCGAAGAAATAGCGCTAAAATTAGAAATCACTTGAAAGCAATGATTGCTTGTTAAGACAAATTTGTATCCCATCTTCGTTGTTATCATAACATTTTGGGAATAATGGCAGGAGAACAGAACAAAGAATTTTGGCTTAAAAAAGCCCGCAAACTCTCTCTCCGCATCAATCTCGCTTGGTGGCTCCAGAGCTTGATCCCCGCCCTGTTCCTCATTTCACTAATTGCGACCTGCTTCATCCTACTCGCACGGAGAAATGGAGAAATCACCGGATTCACTTGGCTTGGCATCGGAGTAGCCTTTGTCTTGACCGTCATATTTTCATGGTGGAAGGCATCTCGGCACTTCACCAATCTCGAGCATTCCCTCGTGCGCCTCGAAGGTGAAATGAAACTTTGCAATGCTCTCTCCACGGCACAGCAAGGCCTCCGCGAATGGCCCGAACCGAAAGCTGAACTCAAAGATGGGCTTCAGTGGAATTGGAAAACCCTCACTCTTCCCCTCCTCGCGAGTATGGCATTTTTCAGCATGGCATTCTTACTCCCCGTCGGAAAAGCCTCGCTCATCGATGATGAAGTGATGGCGCCGAGAGCATGGCAGGAGCTGCAAGCTGATATTGAACAACTCAAAGAGGATGAAGTGGTCCAAGAAGATTACCTCGAAGAACTTCAAGAACGCCTTGATCATCTCAATGCCCAAGACAAAGACGAATGGTTTAGCCATTCCAGCCTAGAAGCAACAGATTCCCTCAAAGATTCTCATCGTAATGAAGTGGCCCGCTTACAGCGAGATCTAGTAAAAACGATGCACTCACTCGAACAAATGGCGACGGCTAAGGAGGAGCAGGCTGACCGAGAAGCCATGATGGGGCAGCTCCAAACTGCGCTTAGTGCGTTAGAGGACGGAGCGATGAAGCCAAACGCCGAACTTCTCGAAAAACTCAAAAAAATCGGGGAAGAGGGAATCAAACAACTTCCCCCAGAGCAGCTCAAAGAGCTTCAGAAAAAACTCAAAGAAAATGCGCAAAAGCTTGCACAAGCGCGGCAAAAGGCAGGCGAAAAAGGAGATTGGCTCGACCGGCTCATGGCAGAGAATGAGAAAGGGAACGGAGATGAAGACGGGAATGACGAAGATCAGAAAGGACCAGGATGAGAAGGTGCCGGAGAACAACCCGGTCAGGGTGGAGTGCAACGTGGTCCCGGAACTGCTCCGAAAGTCCTCGGTAAAGAAAGCCAGGACGTCGAACTTTCTCGCCTCGAACGCCTCGAATCACGCGATCTCAGCGACAGCCTCCCCGGAGATCTTCTCCAACTTCAAAATAGCGAACATGAAGTCAACAAAACAGCCCGCGGACTTCGCTCTGGAGGTGTCACCAAAAGCTCCGGCACTGGCGGTGATCGAATCTGGAAAGACGCTCTGATGCCGGACGAGAAGAAAGCGATTCGCAATTTCTTCAAATAATACTCTCTCTATGGACTACGCTTCCGAATCTGAAATCAATCAAGCTGGTGAATCTGTCAGCAAACTCACTGAGTCCCTTTGCTCCGTTCTCTTCGGTCAAGAAGAGCTCATTGAGCTTGTCATCACAGGCATTCTAGCACGCGGTCACATCCTGTTAGAAGGACTCCCTGGACTGGGAAAGACCGAGCTAGTCAAGGGCTTAGCCAAATCAATGGATCTCGACACAAAACGAGTGCAATTCACCCCAGACCTTCTCCCCGGAGATATTACCGGAAATCCGGTGCTCCAAGAGCAGAATGGTCAACGGAAGTTCGTCTTCCAACCTGGCCCTCTTTTTACCAACCTCGCCTTAGCGGATGAGATTAACCGAGCTTCTCCCAAAACTCAATCCGCGCTGTTAGAGGCCATGCAAGAACGCTGCGTAACTGTTCTGGGTGAAACACATGCCCTCCCCCACCCTTTCTTCGTCCTCGCAACGCAAAATCCAATCGAACTCGAAGGCACTTACCCTCTCCCAGAGGCCCAGCTCGACCGCTTCCTCTTCAAGCTCGAAGTCACCCGAAATAGCGCATCGACTCTCCAACAAATCGTCGAGCATCGAGAACTCGGAACAGAACCTGAAGTATCCAAGATTCTCGATCAACCGACCTTGATTGCCTTACTCGATTTGGTGCGGCGTATTTACCTCCCCGGAGTGGTTGCGAACTACATTGCTCGCATCGTAGACGGAACGCACGCAGGACAATCGACCGCTTCCCAGCAGGTGAAGTTTGGCGCTAGCCCACGCGCCGCTCTTTCTCTCGCATCTGCGGCAAAGGCACATGCCCTCATAAAAGGCCGAATCAATGCGAGCTTCGAAGATGTCAAATTCATTGCCCCTGCCGTTCTTCGACACCGCATTGTTCTCGATTACGGAGCCCGTATCGAAGGCCTGACCCCTGACGATGTCATCGACAGCCTCCTCAAGGAACTTCCTTACCAAGACACCTCAACGCCCAACACCCTCAAAGCGAGCGAAGCATAGACTCATGCGCATTCTTCTGATTTTTATCGTACTTGCTACCAGCGTTCTGGGGCAAGAAATCCTCTTAGACCGAGCCTTTAAAGTCTCAAAAGGCAAGATCCTTAAACTGAAAGTCGAAAACCTATTCAGCACACTGCCCGGTAGTGGCTATGCCCCCATTCGCGTGACTACGCAAAACGACTCTGCTGAAGATTTCACCTGGACTTTAAAATTCAGTTCAAGCCTCGGTTGGTATTACGGAAATTCTGGGAGTATCGACTTCAAATCATCATTCCAGTGCCCTTCCCCAAGCGGAAAGAAAAACGTCATTGATCTGGTGATCCCGCTGGCTGTTTTTGACCAAGCGAAATCCTATTCAGGAAATAATGTCCGTCTCTCGTTAGAGGCTCACAATGGCCAAGGAATCTCGGCGCGGGGAAGCATGGAAGCTGAAATTTCCACCTCACTCCCCAGCATTCTTATGAGCGAAAAGCTGCACACCCAAAACAGCTCAAGACTCAATCGAAAAAAGAATTTAAAATATTCTGATGATGCCCCCTTTGGAGGCTCCTTCGCTCCCGAACGCCTGCCTACGGATTGGCGCTCTTATCATGGATACGAACAGATCCTTCTCACCGATGGTGATTGGCGTCAAATCTCTCCTGGAGCGCAAACCGCGATCAAAACTTGGGTACGTATGGGAGGTGATCTTTTGGTCTATCACACGAGCGACCACGCTTCTTCTCGCGCTCAGATTTTTTCCGAAACAGAAGATTCGGGATTGGGGGTCGTTCGGGTAAAGCCGATTCAAAATGATCTCAAACTTGTTCCTTCTGAAACCATCGCTGATGTACGTTTTGGTCGAGGGGAAACCAGCCGTCATAAGGCATTAACTGAGAGTTTCACAGGAGGCTGGGACGCGCAAAACAGGCTGGGAAAAAAATCGTTTCAAGCATTTTTCATTCTGCTGATTCTCATTCTCTTCGCCATCATCGTGGGGCCGATCAATGTCTTCGTCTTTGCCAAAGCAGGACAACGGCACAAACTCTTTCTAACCACCCCGATCATCTCTGCCATTACCAGTGTCCTACTTTTCATGATCATCATGATTCAAGACGGGATCGGAGGAAAGGGGCAGCGTGTCGCCCTGATGGAAATCGGAGCTGGCGATGATAAGAATGCCTACCTCTTCCAAGAACAATTCTCCCGCACCGGCTTCATGTTCTCCTCAAGCTTTGAGGTTGAAGAGTCGGCCTTTCTCATCCCGGTCCCCATCGCAAAATCTCAATGGAGTCGCTACGACGACTTACATAATGGTCCCAGGATCAACATTACAGCCACCCCCTCTCAAGAGGGACAATCTTTTTCCGGCGATTGGTTTCAGAGTCGCAGTGAGCAAGGCCATTACCTTGCCACGGTTCGCCCCCATCGTGGGCAGCTTACCCTTTCTGGCAGTGCCACAGCCCCCGTTCTGACTTCCTCATTGGCCTTTGATCTGGAATCTCTCGTTTATCATGATGAGCAGTCAAACTACTGGAAAGCAGGCTCCCTTAAGAGCAGCCAATCCGTGACTTTAGAAAAAATCTCACAAGAGCAATACCTTGAAGTCACAAACACGTTTCAAACAAAACTCGCTCAGCTCAATCAGCGAAAATTTCTAAAACTCATCGGTCGGAAACGCTCATTCACTGCGATCTCACAGACCGCTCCCCACATCGAGACCCATTCATCGATCGATTGGGAAAAATCGACAAGCATTCTCACTGGAAAACTTTAAGCAACATGTCTTCACCAGCTATCAGAGTTCAAAACCTGCACCGCTATTTCGATCAACTGCGGGCCGTCAGCGGAGTTTCATTTGAAATCCCCAGTGGGAGCGTCTGTGGATTTGTCGGAGCCAATGGGGCCGGAAAAACCACCACCATGCGCATCCTCGCAAGCCTCGACTATCCGACCATCGGCACCGCCGAGATCTGCGGTCACGATATCGTAAATTATCCCGCCAAGGTCCGCTCCCTCATCGGATGGATGCCTGATCATTTTGGAAAATACGATCATATGACGGTGTTTGAATACCTCGACTTCTATTGTCGTGCGCTAGGCTACCGGGGCAAAGAGCGCCTCATGCGGATTCAAGAAGTCATGGAATTCACGGACCTCATTCCTCTGACCGATCGCTTATCTGATAAATTATCCAAAGGAATGACCCAGCGCCTCGGGCTTGGACGAGCCCTTCTCCACGATCCGCAGGTTCTCATTATGGACGAACCAGCTGCAGGTCTGGACCCGAAAGCACGCGTTGAGCTCAAGCATTTGATTCGGGTTCTCGCAGACGAAGGGAAGACCATTTTCATCTCCTCCCACATCTTGTCAGAACTCGGCGAAATGTGCGACTCCCTCCTATTCATCAATAATGGACAAATCGTACATCACGGTGATTCGGAATCGCTCAAACATGGAACCGGTCTCCAAGAAGGCTTCATCTACGATGTGCAAATCCTTGGCGAAGCTCAGGCTCTATCAGACTGGGCTGTTCTCCATCCAAAGGTGGAATTCATGGAACAGCGCAAGCATGGGGGACGGATTCGCATCACCTCACAAGATCCTTCAAAATCCGCTGAAGTCTTACGAATGATGCTCAAAGACGGCCTTCAGGTGATCGAATTCCATCGTGAGGAACGAAACCTCGAAGACGCCTTTATCGATATCCTCGGCCAGCTCGAATCAAATCAAACTCCCCCACCCCTTCCCGCGACCGTATGAATGCCGAAACAGAAACTCTCCATCCCAGCTTAGCGAACAAAGCAGATTTCTCGGATAAGATTAATCCGATGATTGTCAAAGAGCTCCGGCAGGGACTCCGAACGCGCACCTTTATTTCCTTATTCGTCGGCCTTCAGGTTCTTTTGAGTTTGGTCATATTTATTTCCGCCGGAGCAAGTTTTTACGGAGACGCTGGAGGTAAGATCTCGGGAGTCATTCTTTTTTTCTTCACCCTCGCGGCCTTACTCTTCCAACCTCTTCGAGGAACCTCAGCGGTGGCGAATGAGATCAAACAAGACACCATTGATCTCATGGCACTCACCAAGTTGAATTCTTGGAAGATCGTTTTTGGGAAATGGCTTTCCCTCGTGAGCCAAACCGCGCTGCTTTTCGTGACCGTCGTCCCCTACCTTGTTCTTCGCTATTTTTTCGGCGGGATGGAATTGATCGCAGAGTTGATGTATCTCGTCACGCTCTTCATTTTCTCGATGGCCTTGACTGCCATCACGGTCGGTCTATCCGCTAATAAGATGCCGCTCATTCGCCTGATTTTACCCATCATCGGGATCCCCATGTTTCTCATGATGACGGTGCAAATGATCACCTTCAGCTCCATGGGAGGGCGATCAAGCAGTTTCACAGAAGTATTTGACTTTACCGATCCCGACTTTGTTTGGGGATACCTCGGCGTCATCAGCTTCACCATTTATCTAGGTTATTACTTTCTCGAAATGGGAGCCACGGCCATCGCGCCCATGGCTGAAAATCGAGCCACTCGTAAGCGAATCATCGGACTCATCGCTCTTGTTATCACCCTGACTGTCTTCACCATCTTTGTGGACGAGGATGTCGCAGCTGTTCTGGGCAGCATCATCTGCTTTCTCATTAGCTTGGATGTCCTGACGGAGCGAAAAGAGTTTACTCAGAGTGTCACTCAACCTTTCCTTAAGAAAGGAGCTTTAAGAATCCTCGCAAAAACGAGTAGCCGCCTCTTATACCCAGGCTGGCCCACTGGTCTCCTCTTCTATGGACTTTGCTCTTTTCTAGTAGTCGGTGTTCTCTCATTCACTAATGCTGGCAGAGATGATGATATTCTCGGCTTCTGTCTCGTCACTTTATATTCCGCCCTTGTCCCCTGCTTATTAGCGCGTCTATTTGAAAGCAAAATTAAAAATCTCCTCTCATTTCACATCATCATCTGGATCTGCTCAGTGATTATCCTCTCACTCGTCGGAATGGCTGGGGGAATTCTTGGACAAGACGAAATCTTTCACCTCCTCATTCCTCTTCCATTTGGAGGCTACCTCACCATTGATTCGCTGGATATCGAGTCCATTTGGGGAATTTACCTCTGTTTATATTTCATCATGTGGCTCGCTTGCTTCGTAAAAGCTTTACCCGTCTTCGCTCGCTATCGCCAACTCGAAGCTTCCGCAAAAGCCGCTCTTGAAAATGACGATTGAAGAACTCCAGACCCTCTCGGCAACTGCTTCTCGCTGCGCCACCCAGCTTAGACTTCCGCTGCAAGCAAAAGTCTGGAAAGGGCAAAGTGGAGAATTTGCCGGTGCAGGCGTAGGCTCTTCTCTCGATTTCCAAGACCACCGTCACTATGCTCCGGGAGATGACCCACGGCACATTAATTGGCAGGCCTATGCTCGGACGGGGCAATACACCATGAAGCTCTATCGTGAAGAGGTCCGTCCCGTGATTGATCTGATTTTTGATGTCAGCGCGTCCATGTTTTTCGATCCAAGCAAGGCTGCTCGGACGATCGAAATTTTCTATCTTCTCCACGAAAGTGCTCTGCGGGCAGGAGCCTCTCTGAATTCCATGATGATCGCGGGAGACACCGTACGATCTTTAAAAAATGAAGCTGTCTCGAGTCACCATTGGTTTGAGGAAGCACAATCAATGTCCAAGAAACGTCCTTCGGCCTTCCCGCAGGTGGATCGACTGCCTCTCCGGGGAAATGCCATTCGGATCTTACTGTCAGATCTCCTTTTTCCGGGAAATCCAGAACCACTGATTCGGACTCTGACTTCAAGAAAAGGAAGCCTTCTTTTGTTTTCCCCCTTTTTAGAAAGTGAGGCCAAACCTGACTGGGACGGCAATTACGATTTCATCGAAGTCGAGAGAGGAACTCGGCATTCGCATCGTATCGAGCCCAAACTGCTGGCACGCTATCAAGCCAGTTACCAAAATCATTTCTCCATCTGGCATGCCGCAGCGGTGCGGCATCAAGTCAAACTCGCACGTATTCCATCGGCTCCAGATCTTTTTCAATCGCTCTTACTCGATGCTCTGGCCTGCGGAGCGCTAGAAACTGCTTCATGAATTGGCTTCTCACCAATCCCACCGGACTCTGGGCACTCCTGGGAGTTCCAGCCTTGGTGATCATCCATTATCTTCAACGCCAATCGCGGACGCTCCCCATCAGCACCCTTTTTCTCTTAGAACAATCCAAACTGGAATCCGCCGCGGGGCGTCGCTTCGACCGCTTCACTCATTCCGTGCCCTTTTGGTTACAGCTCCTCGCGATCCTTCTTCTCACCTGGATTCTGGTCCAGCCACGCCAAATCAAATCTCAGTCGACCCAACGCATCGCCATCGTTCTCGACTCGTCAGCATCGATGCAAGTGTTTCATAAAACGCTGCCAAAAATCATCGAAGAGCATCTTCCGACCCTGGCCGGAAATGCTCAAAATTTAGAATTTCTGATCCTCGAATCCGCTCCAGATCGACCACGAATCTATCAGGGAGATTCGCAAGCTGATTTAAAAAAAGCCCTACTCATTTGGAAACCGACGAGCGGGACAATCGATCCAAGCTCCGCTCTTCGTCTCGCTCGTGAACTCGTGGAAGCGGAAGGTCACGTGATCTATCTCACCGATACTCCACTCGAAAATTTACCCTTTGGCGCCAGCCTCCTTGCAGTAGGTCATCCGATTGAAAATTGTGGTTTTACCGGAATCACATACGAGGAAAAAGAAGGCGCTCTCATCTGGCGAGCCCTCATTCGAAATTACGGTCAAACTACGCAAACACGAGAATGGTTCCTTGAAACAAGTGAAAAAAAACGCACGCAACCAAAAACCATCACCCTCGCTCCCGGAGAAATGCTTCCCTTACAGGGAAAATTTCCAGATCAAGAAACTTGGGGAATTCTCCATCTCACCGAAGATGAATTTTTACTTGATGACACGCTCGCGATGAGGCGCCCCAAAGAGAAAACCTTACTCTTTGAATACTCTCCCGCAGAAAAATCGGCCTCGCTTGCTCAGAAAATGCTCGCAGCCTTCGCCCCGCTCCAACATTCAGAAAAAACGGGAGAAGCTGACCTCACTCTTCTCGCGCTCAAGTCGAACTCAAAGACATTCCCCGAGATTCCTGCCATCATCATTTTAGATGAAGAAAAAAAACCTGAGGCCTTTCTCAAAGGTGGAATCGTGACCAAAAAACATTCCTTAATGGATGGGCTGAACTGGCAGCCTCTCCTCATTCGGAAAAGCCAGCACCTGCCATCGAACCACTCTGATGAAGTCCTACTCTGGCAGGGAGAACAGGCACTCATATTTTTACGTGGTGAAAATCAACTCGTCTTCAACTTTGACCTCACCCTCTCCAATGCCCTCAAACTCCCTGCAACCGCAGTATTGCTCCACCGCTTTTGCACTCGCCTTCAGCAAAAGAAAATCGGTCCCGAAAGCATGACCCTCGACACGGGACAGATGATCACCATCAGGGCACACGACGGACTTCCTCTGGAAGCCATCGCCACCACCCACACGGGAAAAGAAACTCGAAGCTCACTCGAAAACACCTCTTTCAAAACTCCCTCAGAACCTGGATTTTTGGCCATTTCTCAATCAGAAACCCCTCTGCTAAGTGCCGCCATTTGTTTCGCCGACACCCGAGAGGCTGACTTTCGCTCCTGTGATCGCAAGCAGACTCTTGACTCCTTAAAAGGCACAGCCATTCAGCGACATAGTCGACAAGATCGTCATTGGAGACTCTGGTTCATCCTCACCCTCATCGTGGTTCTTCTTTCCTGGAAATTTGTCAATAAACGAAACTAAGGCACATGCAGTTGAATTCACCAGAATGGTTTTTCCTGATTCCCGCGCTCGCGGTGGTTGGATTTCTGTGGCGCACGCTCCAGCTCTGGAAACCTCTTCGCATCATCATTCTCTTGGGAATTGTCCTCCTCCTTGCTGATCCCACATTCTCGAAATTAAAAAATAGTTTAGACCTCTGGGTCTTACTCGATCGCTCCGAATCAACCGAAGACCTCATCGATAAAAGCCTCCCGGAATGGCGACGCCTCCTCGAATCATCAAAGCTCGAAGACGACGACCGCCTCCGCATTCTTGACTATGCCTCCGAAGTGAGCGAACAGGGAACAGGAGAAACATCCGTCTTTACCGGAAGCAGAAGACTCACTCGCACCAAACTCGCTCTCGATACCGTCCTCGCGCTGGCTCCCAAAGATCGACCGTCGCGAGTTCTTCTCTTTACTGACGGCTACAGCACGGAGCCTTTAGCAGATACGACGGACAAACTGCGTGAACAAGGAATTCCTGTTGATTATCGACTCATTCGAGATGCCATCGCAGACGACTTTCGAGTGGCTCGCATCGAGATGCCAGCCCGCTCTCAAATTGCCGAGCCATTCGTCTTGGGCATTACCGTCCAAGGCCATACCGACACCACTATTCCCCTCGAGGTTTATCGTGGGAGTGAACGCATCACAGAAACAGAAATCACACTCACAAAAGGCGTGGGTAAGATCGAATTTACCGATCGTCTCGTTCGTCCTGGATCGCATCAATATCGAGTCCACATTTCTCCTAAAACAGATGCTTATCCGGGAAATAATCATGCCGAACGATGGATCGATATCACCGGGGGGCCTCGGATTCTTCTGGTGACAAAATACCCGGACGATCCCTTGGCAAAGTCTCTCCAGACGCAAGGCTTCACGGTCGATCTCATCACCAAATTAGAAGAACTGCACCAAGGGCAACTCAGTGGAGCGCGGGCCTGCATTCTCAATAACGTGCCTGCCTTTGAAATCCCCACAGATTTTTTACACTCTCTCGATTTTTTTGTGAGAGAACAAGGAGGCGGCTTCCTCATGGTGGGGGGGCAACAATCATTCGGAGCAGGAGGATATTTTCAATCGTCCATCGATGAGTTGTTACCAGTCTCCATGGAGTTAAAAAATGAGCATCGCAAACTCTCCGTCGCACTTGCCATTGTCATGGATCGCTCGGGTTCGATGGGTGTCAATGTTGGGGCTGGCAAACTCACCAAGATGGATCTCGCAAACCAAGGAGCAGCGAGCGCCATTGAACTCCTTTCCCCCATGGATTACATCACCGTCTACGCCGTAGACAGTGAGCCTCACCGTATCATCCCCCTCACTCAGATCCGAAATGGACATGAAGTATTGATGAAACGAGTGAAAAAGATTCGCTCCCAAGGTGGCGGAATCTATGTCTACAACGGCCTCGCTGCGGCATGGGACGAGTTGAGTAAATCTCCGGCTGGAACAAAGCACATCATCCTCTTTTCAGATGCGGCAGACTCGGAACAACCGGGAAAATATCGTCAACTCATTCGAGAAATCACCGATGCCAATGGCACCATCTCGGTCATTGGGTTGGGCTCAAAAAGCGACCCTGATGCCGCCCTGCTCAAAGAAATTTCGGAGCTCGGCATGGGAAGGATCTTTTACACGAATCGCCCCATGGAGATTCCCAAAATTTTCGCGCAAGAAACCGTCACCATCGCCCGCTCCGCCTTTATTGAAGAACCAGTTTCCACTCAGGCGACAGGCCAATGGGGTGAAATCTCTCCCACTCCTCTCCCGTGGCTTTCACAGGTGGATGGTTATAATCTCTCTTATCTACGACCAGATTCCACTGGCTCTTTACTTTCTAAAGACGACTATCTCGCCCCTCTCGTTGCACATGCTCGGCGCGGAGTGGGACGCACCGCAGCCGTCTCTTTTCCCCTTGGTGGTGACTACTCGACCCTGACTAGAAATTGGCCCAAATATGGCGACTTCACTCAGACTCTGGCGCGTTGGTTGATGGGATCTGAATTACCTCCCGGCTTGGGTTTGAAACATCGCTTAGAAGGGACTCGGCTCACTTTAGACCTTCTTTACGATCCTGAAGAATGGGCGGAGCGGATGGCCACTCACCCTCCCCGAATTAAAATCATTGAAGGAGATGCGCAGAGCGTACCTTACGAGCTCTCATGGAAGAGGATTTCTCCCGGTCATTTTTCCCTCACCCGCGATCTTGAAGAAGGGACCGTTATTCGAGGAGTCGTGCAGGTGCGTTCCCACGCGCTCCCCTTTGGCCCTCTCGTAGTCGGCTCTGCTTCGGAGTGGGCGTTTGGCTCAGACCGAGTGGCAGAACTTCGCCATACCTCAGCTGTCAGTGGCGGACGGGCCCTGACGGACCTATCTCAAGCTTGGCTTCGCCCTCCAGGAACCAGTGATCGTTCAATCCGGGTGCCCTTGACCCTCTTGGTCTTCTTCCTGATTTTACTCGATGCTCTCGTGACCCGTATGGGCTGGAAGCTCCCCCAATTCGGAGCAAGAACTTCCCAACAAATGCACACTCCTCCGGTGCCAACTCCCCAAACATCGCCTCCTCTCGCGGAGCCAATCACGGAAGAACCGCCGGTCTCATCGCAAGCGCGGAAATCTCGCTATTCTCGGGCCAAAGATCGTAAATGAGAAGCTTGTCGGATGCACTAGCTCATCTAATGTTTGCTCTATGACGAACGACGAATTACGCGCGCTTCTTTCCCAGGTCAAATACCCTGGCTTTTCCCGAGATATTGTTTCCTTTGGCCTCGTCAAAGGAATGGATGTTTCTGATGGCGTAGCGCAGGTCCAACTCCAGATCCAAACGAAGGATCCCAACGTTCCCAAAACAATTTTTGAAGAATGCCACCGCCTCTTAGACCCTCTCCTAGGTGGTCCTGAAAAAGTGAAAATCGAAATCGATATTCAGAGTCCTTCCGAGACTGGCCAAAATACCACAGGCGGCAATGCCATCCCAGGGGTGAAACGCATCATCGCCGTTGGCTCCGGTAAGGGTGGCGTTGGGAAATCCACCGTCTCCTCCAACCTCGCAGTCGCGCTTTCAAAACAGGGCCTCAAAGTCGGTCTGTTAGATTGTGATCTTTATGGTCCTTCGGTCCCTTTGATGATGGGAGTGCCGCACCACCAACCGAATGCCGATTCAAATGACCGCATTCTCCCCATCGAAGCGCATGGCTTAAAATTAATGTCCATGGGCTTCCTCCTCAGTGATGACTCCCCGGTCATTGTTCGAGGCCCCTTAGCGAATCGTTATACGCAGCAATTTCTCAATCAAGTGGCTTGGGGTGAGCTCGACGTTCTTGTTCTCGACCTTCCTCCAGGCACTGGTGATATTCAACTCACGCTCGTTCAGACCGTCACTATTGATGGGGCGATCATTGTCACGACTCCCCAGGAGGTCGCTATGATTGATGCCCGGAAGGCCGTCTCGATGTTTGCTAAAGTCAACGTTCCTATTCTTGGGCTCGTCGAGAATATGGCCTACTTCGACTGCGCCCACGGAGAACGCTATCACCTCTTCGGAGAAGGAGGAGCCCAACGTGAGTGTGACCGCTTGCAAGTTCCCCTTCTCGGCCGAATCCCCCTAGAGCCGGTGATTGGAAAGCGTTGCGATGGTGGCGAACCCGTCGCCCTCTTGAGTCCCTCGGAGTCAAAAGTTTCCGCAGCTTTTCACGATACGGTCTCCGCGCTTCTCAAGCATGTCAGCGGAGAGTGAATCACTTTTCACTTAATCTAAATGGAGGTGCGTTGGCACAAGAACCACTTCCATTCCCGCCTCACGCGCAGCTTCGATCCCCGCACGACCATCTTCAAAAACGACACAGTCTTCAGGTGCGACGCCCAGACGAGACGCGGCTTCGAGAAAAATATCAGGAGCAGGTTTTCCCTTGCTCACATCATCCGAGGTGACGACTTCATCAAACCAATCGGAAATCCCAAGGATTTGCAGCGTCTTTTCCACCACCATGCGTGAACCACCGCTGGCAACTGCCATCGGGACTTGACCACGATGCTCGCGAGCAAATTCAGAAACCTCTTCGATGAGTTCCACTTCTTGCTCCAAGATGGCGAGCAAATGCCGCCTCTTACTCATCGCGACTGCGTCTGGATCAAGATGCAAACCCTGCTCGCCGTTCAGAATTTTTACGATGTCACGTGTTGGCCGTCCTCCCATGGCATAAAACACATCTTCGGGAAAAACAGAAGGAGCGCCGTGCTCTTCTAACGCCTTACACCATGCTTTGAAATGCACTGGCATGGAGTCGGCTAATGTTCCATCAAGATCAAAGATGAGTGCGGCAAAGTCGGATTCTGGATAGTCGATGGTCAAATTGCTCATAAAGCCATGCGGAAATGAGGCAAAGCAGCTCATCGCGCAAGTCACAAAATTTGCAATGATTCATTCATCCCCAAAAATGATTTTCTCACCATTCACAAAGACCCGCTCTTCAATGATCATCGGCTGATCACTCGGATTCAAAAAAGAGACGACTCCTTGAATCACGACCTTTTCAGAAAAGCGGACCGGCCCTTCCACCATGAGATGATCCGCCTGCAGGAGTGATGGCACTCCCAAGTCCTTGAGAGAATCAACAAACTTATATTCACTCGATAAAGATACGACCGGCGGAATGCCTTCCCGTTCTGATGCGAGCTCAATCTTCCCGCCCTCTCGTAACTCATACGCATCAGAACGCAGGGCGAGCAGATCTCCCGTTGTCTTCACGGGAGCGAAGCGACTTCGAGGAACATGAATCGCTCGCGCTCCTTCAAAACACTCAATGGCAGCCCCCATCGCTTGCTCAAGTTGATAGACCGCCGGGGATTCTTTATCTCGCGGGTCCACTGTTTTGGAGTTCTTTATGACGGGAAGTGGAAGCACCCCATCGTTTGCCTCCATCTCTTCCTTGAGCGCTTCTAAGTTCAACCAAATGTTATTGGTATTAAAATAACGATGGCGTTCAATATTCTGAAAGGCGGTAAGATCGCTCTCGGGACATTGGGCGATCTCTCGTAAAATGAGCCGTTGATCTTCTTTTCGAATCGCAAGGTGTCCCCCTTTGCGGTCGGCCTCAGTCCGTCGTGTGACTTCCATTAAAAAAGGCGCGCCACTGTTTGCGAAATAACTGAGTAAGGTAGGATCTAAGACCGCTCCAAGATTGTCACTATTCGAGAGAAACGCATAGCGGATGCCCTCATTCAAGAGGCGCTCCAGCCAACCACTTCCCGCAAGGGAAGGGTACACATCTCCGTGCCCCGGTGGACACCATTCTAAATCAGGACTCGCTGGCCAAGAAATCGGCTCTCCCGTCTCTTGGCTCAATTTGGGAGCCCAATTCTGCATGAGCTCGAATTCAGAAGCATCTCCAATCTCAGCGACCGCTCCAGCGAGGTATTTTTTCGTATCTTCACTCGTGGCCTCGCTATTCATCAAAAGAAAGCGAACCTTTTTGCCTGTGTCTTCTCGCAAAGCCGAGACCTGCCCCACCATCAAATCAAGAAAAGTCACCCCAGGTCGCACCTCTAAAAGACTCTTCACTTGCTCAAGCCCCATACTTGTCCCAAGGCCCCCATTGAGCTTAATGGTGACGGTTTGCTCCACTAATTCCGAATCGAATATTTTCTGAATAGGAAGTGATTCATAATCTGGAATATTGCTTGCCGCCTCCAGAGTGGATTCTGCAATCAAACCACTCGCTCCATCCTGCATCAATGAGTGCGCTCTTTCGAAGGATCGGATCGCCGTTTCCATGACCCCATGCACTTCCATTTTTTCACGAATCTGTGTCTCTCGCATATTCTACTTATGAAATAAGGTTTCATCAGGGTGAGGCCAAGCTTTCTTCACTCGATCTCTCCAGTCAGCATCGCACCCAGGGTGACATGAATCTCACTCATGGGTATTGGTATGGAAAATGCTTTTCATTTTTTTGAGAAACGCGCACATTTCATGCCATTCACATGGCTGATGTTGCATTATCCCAATCTCTCTCTCAGCAACAGACGCTGGCGCCACAAATGCGCCAAAGCCTAGAGATTCTCCAGGCTAATACCTTAGAACTCAATCAACTGCTCAATCAAGCGCTGGAAATCAACCCAGTTTTAGAAAACCAAACTGAGAGTGAATCATTCGACGAGATCATTGAAGATGAGATCATTGATCCTGATGCGACGGATGACTGGCAGGAGAGTTACGATGACGATTTACGGGAGCTCCGCATCCTAGAGCGCCGGACCAACGGGACTGACCATGATGCGGCAGAAAAGAGAGAGCACTTCCATAACTCCCTCGTCGCTCCTGAGAGTCTGCAATCTCACTTGACCCAACAGATTGTCGAAAGCGGCTTCAGCGATGAACTTCGCAATGACGCGCTTCTCGTCATCAGCAACCTGACAGATCATGGCTACCTCGACGGCACGCTGGAAGAATTAGCAATCTCGCTGCAAATCCCCATAGATCGACTAGATGAAGGGCTGGCCCTAATTCAAACAATGGATCCTCCGGGAGTTGGCGCGATTGATTTACAGGACTGCCTCCTGCTACAACTCGAACGCATGGGGCTGGGCCAATCTCTGGAAGCCCGCATCGTCTCAGATCATCTCAAAGAATTTTCCCGGAACCATTTCCCGCAAATCGCCCGCGCCATGCATATTTCCGTGGAAGCGATCGTGGAAGCGGCCGAGCACATCCGCACCTTGGATCCTTCTCCGGGTTCTCGATTTTTAAGTGGAGGGAATCCTTATGTCATGGCTGATGTAAAAATCACCCCCGGTGATATTGACGAATGGGAGGTGGAACTTACGGGAAGCTATCTTCCACGAATACGCATTAATAGTGACTACAAGGAGATGCTGACAAATTCGTCAGACGATAAAAAAACACGTAACTACCTCCGAAACCACATTCGCGATGGCCGTGCTATCATCCGCGCCGTTGATCAACGGCAGGAAACAATTCTCGCGATTGCGCGCGAGATCATTTCCCGCCAAAAGCCATTTTTAGAAAAAGGCACCCGTTTTTTAAAACCCATGACGATGAATGACATCGCAGAAATCATCGGAGTCCACCCCACCACCGTATCACGCGCTGTCGCAGGAAAGTATATCGACACCCCACACGGGCTCATGGAAATGCGAAAATTCTTCGCCACCGGCTATCAAACCTCAGACGGGGAAGATGTCTCCAATGAAGCGGTCCGAGAAGCCTTACAAGATCTGATCTCCGCAGAAGATGCGGAAAAACCACTTGCCGACTCGAAACTAGAAAAACTCCTGAAAGAGCAGGGCATCCAAGTAGCTCGCAGGACGGTGGCCAAATATCGAGAGCAGATGGGAATTCTCCCCTCACATCTTCGAAAGAAATTTTAGAGCAACTTCGGATTCGCGCACAAAAAAACGATTTCTCATTGAGCGAGAAATCGTTTGGACAATTAGAAATTGTTCAGGAGCCTTAGCCGCCAATCTGAGTACTACCGGTCAGGCTCGCCCCCTCTTCCATATTCAAGGTCTTGGTCTTGATGTCGCCGTTGAGCTTGGACTTATTTTTAAGCTCACAACGCTCTGACTCGATCGTTCCTTCCACTCGGCCATAGAGCTTCACTTCGCCAGCCTTGACATCGCCTTTGATATTCGCGTTCTCCCCGATGGTGATTTTCCCTTTATCAGAAGTGATTTCGCCATCGATCTTACCGTCGATGATCATGTCATTGGAAAACTTAATGGATCCGGTAATCTCGATCCCCTGTGCAAGAACATTAGTCGCATTTGCCATAGCAGGGCCACTTGACCAGCTTTCACCAGATGTGGCAATTGTAATTTTCCTCTCGAATTTGAATCGAAAGGTTTTTGACAAATGAGCAAACAAGCCCGACCACTCTCTGCGTGAGTTTTTCCACTCAATTTCAGCAGCTTCTCGCCGAACCCAATTCAGTGCGGCGACGCTTTGAAAAACTGCTCCAGCCTTGCTCTGATGGGCAATTAGAAGCCATGGCTCAGGAAAGCCAAAAACTCACTCGCCGACACTTCGGCAAGACCATGCGGCTATTCGCCCCTCTTTACCTCTCTAACGAGTGTGTGAATAATTGCAAATATTGCGGATTTTCACGAGACCACCCGATCTTGCGAACCACTTTAACCGTGGATCAAGTCGTTACCGAGGCGAGACACCTTCATAACTTAGGTTATCGCAACATCCTGCTCGTGGCGGGCGAACATCCGAAATTCGTTTCTGATGGTTATTTACAGGACTGTCTCGATGCCTTGAAACACTTCATTCCGACCCTCGCGATTGAAGTCGGCCCTATGGAAGACGCTCAGTATCAAGATCTCGTTTCCCACGGGAGCGAAGGCCTGATCGTTTATCAGGAGACCTATCATCGTGAGACCTATGAGCAACTCCACACCGCCGGACCGAAAAAAAATTTCCTCTGGCGGCTCGACTGCCCCGAGCGGGCTTATGCCGGCGGTTTTCGTCGTATCGGTATCGGGGCGCTCTTTGGGCTTGCCGATTGGCGCTACGAAGCCCTCGCCCTCGCCGCTCACCTCGACTACCTTCAGCGACACTGTTGGAAGGCGAATTTCACCGTCGCCTTTCCCCGCATGCGACCACATGCCGGGAATTATGAATACACTCCTGATCCCACCCTTTCGCTCAATGATCGGCATCTCGTCCAGCTCATTGCTGCATTTCGACTCTGCTTCCCCCAAGTCGGAATTGTCCTCTCAACTCGTGAACCATCCCAATTAAGAGACTCTCTCTTCCCGCTCGGAATCACGCACATCTCGGCAGAATCCAAGACCGATCCCGGCGGCTACACCGGAGCTGGAACTGATGATCTCCACCTGACAGTCAAAGGCCGGCGCGTAGAAGTCGAAGGCGAAAAGTCGGCCTGCTCCCGCGCGACCGGACAATTTGAAATCGACGACACCCGCACCACGGCCGAAGTCGCCGCTGTGCTAAAATCACATGGATTTGATCCTGTCTGGAAGGACTGGGATGCCGCTATTCTTACTCCATGATTACTATTAACGGTCAGCAAAAAGAACTCCCGGAAGGAGAAATGCCTCTGCCAGCCCTCCTGTTCGAGCTAGGATTTGGCGAAAAGCCAGTCGTGGTGGAGCTCAATCGAGAAGCACTTTCCCCTTCTGAATTTTCTTCCCGCCTCGTCCGGGATGGCGACGAATTGGAGATCATCACCATTGCCGCTGGCGGTTAATCCCTATTCAGGGTAAAATTTGGACGCCATGCAGCGGTGCCTCTTTATCTTCATTTTACTCCTGAGCCTTCTTCAGGGTAAACCCCTGACCTGGGCAAAAATTAAACGCAATACCGATTACCGCAAAGCTCGGACCGCTCTCGCCGATCACCTTCCCGAGCTTGCCATCCCCAGAATTGAGACCCTCCTCGCCAAGGATCTGAGCGAAGAATCCCGCGCGCAACTTCGCACTCTGCTTGGAGAAGCTCTTCTACGTCTTGCCACCTCTGCCAAAGATGCGCCGCTGGAGAAAAAAATGCTCGCCCGCGCGCTCGCAGAACTTTCACATCCGTCTCTCGCAGATTCATCTGAAGCCACATATTGGCGCGCCCATACCCTCAAGGCCCAAGGGCGCCTCAGTGAGGCGGCTGATGCCTTTGCCCTCGTGGATTCCACTGCGAGAAAATCCTCTGCCAAGCTCTCTTTGGCTCTCCTCCGGACCGCTCTTGGTGAACGCGAATCCGCCATCGCCACCCTCCTGCCACTCTTACACACTAAGGATCAATCCCTCCAAGATACCGTGCGTCTTCACTTGGCCTCCAATTACCTCGACAGCTCAAAATTAGAGGAAGCCACCGAACAGCTGGCCCAACTCAACAAGCCTTCAGCGCTTGGTGAATACCTTACGGGACGCATCCAGCTCGCAAAAGGTGAACGGCTCCCAGCCATCGCCACGTTTCAAAACCTCACCACGATCAATGCGGACGATGAGCCTAAAATCAGCTCCCCTCTCTATCATGCCTCCACCCTTGCTCTCGCAGAAAGCCTCGCCTTGGAGCAGAACGAATTGGAAGGCATCACCTCCCTGCTCAATACCCTGAACACTCATCCCGATACCCCAGTTCTGGAAGATCTCTTTGCCCGCCTCAACCTCTGGCAAACGAAAGAAAATCGTGAATTTCTGAAAACACAACTGCGCGAACAACTCAAAACGAGAGACGCTCAAAAAGCCGAAATCAGCCCATCTGATAGTCATCGCATTCACCTTCTTGGAAGTATTCTCCTCCAATCATCTCAGAAAGAAGACATCGCCGAAGCTCTCACCCTCCTTCAACTCGTCATCCAGCAGACTCCGCAAACCCTCAAACCTCTTCAAACTCGGACACACCGTATTCTCGGACTCCATTATTTAAAAAACGAACAATTTGCCCCCGCCCTGACTCATTTTAAAGAAATGGTAAAGCTTGCGCCCACGCAAGCGTGGCTCGCGCACGCTCTCGATTTGCAGGCACGCACCTCATTCCTAAATAAACAACCCAAGGCGGCGGCAAAAGCCTTTCGTGAAGCTGAAAAAATAACCTCTCCCGATCTTCGGCCAAATTCCCTCATCAATGCCGGACTCAGCTACCTCGAAGCAGGCGAATCCAACCACCTCTCGCCTCTTCTTAAAAATGAACACATTCGCGCCACCCTCCTGTTAGAAAGAGGGTTGGTCTATAATTCTAAGCGAAATCCTGCGGCCCGGGAACCTCTAGAAAAATTTTTAGCCGAAACTGTAGACCATCCTCGTACGAAGGAAGCCCGCCTCGCCTTGCTCGAAAGCGCAGTCTTCGCTAAGCCACAAAATGCCGAGTTAGCAAAACAACAATTTGAACTTCTGAAGTTCAACGAAAAGACCGAAGTCGACTTTGCCGCAAGATTCGCCTTGGCCGCCCTCATCATCGACTTCAATGCCGATCTCGCCATCTCATTTCTCGCCCGAAATCCTACCCACGAACAAAGCTCGCGTATTCGCTTCGAACTCGCGCGCTATCAGATGCGTCAAAGCCAAGACGGAGAAGCTTGGGGAAACCTGGAAGCCCTCATTGAATCCGACCCCGAAAACCCACTCGCTGATACCGCACGACTTTTGAGCGCCCGCGCCGCCATCACGACTCAAAATTTCGACCGCGCTCTTCAGCGCTACGAAGAACTCATCAAAGGAAAAGGTCCATTCGCGATTGATGCTACCATCGAAAAAGCACAAGCACTGATCGACCTCGAAGAAGGGGGACAAAAAGCCATCAAGACTCTTTCCCCACTTTTGAAGCAAAAACAAAAGAACATTGCGGATCATGACCTTCGGCGAGTCCTCGCCATTGCAGCCACCGCCGCAAATAAAGATCAGGATTACTCCGCCGCACTGACATATTATCGACGGCTTCTCTCACTGAAAAACTTACCGATTTCCTGGCGGAATCAAGCATTCTACGAATCCGGCCGAGTCTTAGAAAATCTCAACGAGCTTGCAAAAGCTCTCGATGCTTACCTCGAAGTCATCCACTCACAACTGGACCCTGATCAACTCACGGAGACAGAATGGGAATGGTTTGATAAATGTGGCCTCAGCGCCATGACTCTCCTCGAAAAAGAAAAACGCTGGCAAGCCGCCATCAGTATCGCTGAAAAAATCGCCCGCAGTGGCGATCGTGATGAAGCAAAAGCCGCGGCAGCCCGTGCTGAACGTCTGCGTCTCGATCACATGATCATGAAAGAGAAGAGGTAAGCCTTCAACCTCCCACCACCGCCACTGGACTCATAATCGCGGCCTCCCGGCATACTGATTTACAATACCGACCCGCTTCATCCTCGCAACGTTCACAGCAGATGAATTGCGCATTACAGGGCATCCACGAGCAATTCCGATAGCGGACCGAGGTCTCACCACACTGCGCACACTGGGAGATGATCTTGGCTCCCTCCGTCCGATTCACCGGAACGCTCAGGCGCTCATCGAACACATAGCACTCTCCCTCGAACCCCTCTCCTCGGACTTCCTCATTTTTCCCATATGTCACGATCCCTCCGTCGAGTTGATAGACATCCGTCAATCCTTCTTTGAGTAGAAAGCCACTGAACTTTTCACAGCGAATTCCCCCGGTGCAATAAGTGAGAATCTTTTTCCCTTCGAGTTCCTCTCGATGTTCGCGCACCCACTGGGGCATCTCTCGGAAGCTATTCACCTTGGGAAGCATCGCTCCCTTAAAGTGCCCAATCTCCCATTCATAATCATTGCGCGCGTCGATCAATACCACATCATCTTCCTTCATGACCTCTCGCCAATCTTCCGGTTTCAGATGAGTCGCAGTCAGCTCTTCCGGGGAAAAGTCATCCTCTCCCAGCGCGAGGGGCACCACTTCATCTCTCACTTTAATCGAGAGACGCGGAAAGGCGTGCTCTAACACGGGATCGATTTTCCAAGCAATTCCTGCGGTGATCGGGTCTGCATCGAGAGCTTCACGATACCTACGGCAATCCTCCTCTGTTCCAGAGACCGTTCCATTTAAACCCTCTTTCGCGATCAGGATGCGTCCTAAAAGATTCAAGCGGAGACACAGCTCTCGGTGAGACGCGGCATAAGCCTCGGGATTCTCGATCTGCGAGTATTTGTAGTAGAGCAGGACTTCAAAGGGAGCGCTCATTACAATAAAGGTCGTTCGAATAACTGAGAGGCTCCACGGCCAGCGTCAACATTAGTAAACGTCGCGCGAATATCTCTTCTCTTTCTTGAGATTTTTAAAATACGCCACGGCATCTTCCTCGCTTAATCCACCATGTTCTTGCGCAATGGTGTGGAGGGCCGCATCGACATCTTTCGCCATCCGAGAGGCGTCACCACAAACGTAGAAGTAGGCCCCATTTTGCAGCCATTTCCAGAGATCGGCTCCATGTTCGATCATACGATCTTGCACGTAGACTTTCTCTTTCTGATCTCGTGAGAAAGCGAGGCTGAGTTGATTGAGCACTCCCTTTTTCTGCATCTCGGTGAGTTGTTCCTCGTAAATGAAATCAGTCGCGGCATGTGGATTCCCAAAGAAGAGCCAGTTTTGCCCTTTCGCTTCCGTCGCTTCCCGCTCTTCAAGAAAGGCCCGGAAAGGAGCAATCCCGGTCCCCGGGCCGACCATGATAACATCCTTCGAAAGATCTTCCGGAAGTCGAAACGCCTTATTCTGATGAACAAATACCCCTGGTAAGATGTCGCCCGCACGATCTGAGAGGAAGGTGGAACACACTCCCCCGCGCTCACGTCCATGAGAATGATACCGGACAATGGCCACCGTGAGATGCACTTCTCCTGGATGTGCTTTCGGGCTGGAGGCAATCGAGTAAAGACGTGGTTGCAGCTTCTTCAATACTCCGACGAATTCCTCCCCATCAGAAAAATCTGCCGGGTGGTCTGTGATCAAATCCACCAACTCTCGTCCCCAGCAAAATTCATCAAAGTCTGCTTTTTCCCCTCCTTCGATCAGAGAGCGTAAGAAAGGAGATCCCGAATATTTTTGCCACTTTGTGAGCAGTGTTTTGTTTAAGCTTCGAATGTCATAATGAGAAATCAACGCCTCTCGCAGAGAAGCTTCCCCTCCCCCCGGGAGCGGCACTTCATCTTTCACATTGAACGGAAGTAGACTCAAAATTTCATCAACTGCTTCAGCCGGATTCTGAGAGAACACACTCAGCGCATCGCCTGTTTCATACTCAAGACCCGATCCTTCGAGTCCGATTTCAATATGGTAGGTTTGTCGTTCAGACTCCTCATGATTGAGATTTTCTGATTTGATCAGGGGAGCCGGAAACGGTTTTGCTTTTCCATAAGGCTCGTCCTCACTGACACCGGTAGCATCAGGGGCCAGAGCCGTCGCAGCTCCCCCCATCGCCTCCATGACCCCATTCTTCCATTCTGCAAATTCATCATCAAAATCGACATCACAGTCGATCCGCTTGAAGAGCCGTTTCGCGCCAAATTTTTCCAACTGCGTATCGAACTCAATGCCACATTGACAGAAATCTGGATACTCGGTGTCCCCCAGTGCGAGCACAGAATAATTCACCTCCGACAGATCCGGCACTCCATCTCCCATGAGGAATTCATGTAAATCGGCTGCATTATCAGGCGGCTCCCCATCTCCGTAAGTGCTCGTGATGATTAAGAGGTTATTCTCCTTCGAGAGACGCTCCCGATCATACTGTCCCATGTCGATACTCTCGGGTTCATAATTTCCCGCCTTAAGAATCTTAGTGAGTTTTTTAGCGCAAGCTTCCGCATTTCCCGTCTGTGATCCCCATAAGATGGTGACCGGGATCATCGGACCGCTCTTGGCGGACGGCGCAGCTTCTCCAAAGTTTTTTGCAAAGAAATCATTTAACCAAGCTCGCTGCTCAGGAGTAAACGGGGCGCTTTCGGGGACAAGAATTTGGCTCATCGTGATAGTAACCGTCGGGTTTGTGTAACGGGGCAGAACCATGCAACCTCATGAGGGCGCATTCAAGCATGTTTCGCCTCGGAGATTCAGGTATTTTCTTCATTCTAATGAATCCTATTCACAATAACAATGGATAGAATTCAAGAACGGTCCCAAATCACAAAAAACCCTGAATGTTCATTCAGGGTTTTTTGTTTAAATTTCTTTTCAAGAACGAGTCGCAGGATCAATCGATACCAAAGAAGACCTCCAAACCAGGGAGTTTCTCTTGTAACACTTTAGCTCCTGCATCTGTGGCCTTCGATTCCCAAAGATACAGCTTTTTGAGTTTACCGAGATTTTCGAGGTGCTTGAGGCCAGCATCTGTGACCTCAGTTCCATAAAGATTGAGCCATTCCAAGTTCTCCAACTTTCCAATCGCTTCGAGTGTCTGATCGGTCACTGCAGTTTGACTCAAGTTGAGCTTTCTCAGCTCGGTGAGCTGCGGGATCACCTCACCGATAGCGGCATCAGACACGCTGGTAGCACCAAGGTGCAGTTTGACTAAGCCAATGTTCACCGTCGTCAACTTTCGGAGATGTTCGTCACCCATAGACTTTCTCAAACTTACGGCACTGAATTCGAGATCACTGGAATTCTGAGAGAGAAACTTGATCCCACCTGATAATTGTTCGTCTTTTTGCAGCTCGTTATATGCACCTTCAAGAGCTTCCATCTTCTTCCGGCGAGCATCTTCTGCTGCTTTTATGGCCAGTTCTTTCGCTTTTCTCTCTTCCTCTATCTGCTGTGGAGTTTTGAGAGAGGTGACGGCATCCAAGATAGTCTGAGGCGCGCCAATGGCAGACAAGGTCTGGTCTTCAGGAGCTTCCTCGATTCCTTTTGGCATATTATTAATCCACCAAGTGAGAATTTCTACCTCAGCGTCCACGAGCTGATTTTCTGGTTTCTTCTTCTTAAAAGGAGGCATGTGATATTCATCTTCGAACGGAAGATGAATTCTGACCATCATGGGACTCTCCTTAGCATCACCGGGGATGATCGTGGGGCCTTCTTCGTCACCTCCGTCAATTAAACCGGCAAAACTGTCCATGAGCAGACCGCCTTTTTTATTTTTACTTCCGTCTTCATCAATTGAGTGACAACGGTAACACTTGGCTGCAAGAATCGGCACCACCACGTCTTCATAAACAAGACGTTCAGGAACAGGCTTCAACACAACCATATCTACATCAGCATCTGTGTCTGAATCTACTCTCTTAGGAAAGAGCGGACCGTGAACAGCTTCACCTCCGAGGTGGGCTCCGTATCCCATCAGTCCAGCGGCTACAAAAATGAAGAGGGCGTAGAAAAAGCCTCGTCCATTGGCATTTTTTCCCCAGATCTTGAAAAAGAATGCGAGTGCTAACACGCCAACAAATCCAACCGCAAAGCGCATGTGAAGAATGAGTTCCGGATCCTCTCCTCCAAGCTTAATGAAATCAACATATCCGGTAATACATGCCAGCACGGAAGTCACGATCGCGAGAAAAAGAGCCATAGTCGTCACCGGTTTCCATTTCCCGAACGACAACCATCCCATCACCTCTAAAGTGAGAGCGAGAAACACCAGCCCGATCGGGAGGTGAAGAATCACGGGGTGAAAATTACCGATCACCTTGGAAAGCCAAGGATCTTGGGTAATCAGCCCATTAATGAATTCATTTTCCCCAATGAAAGGAATTGCAGTCGTCACTCCAACGAGGATCAGCACAATAAATGATACGAATAGACGGCCCATTTTGCCCTCCTTCGGGACATCGGCTTTTGGGGTAGCTTTTTCTTCAGACATAGGTTAGTTCAGCAGAGATTACGCTTTTCGCGGCGTCAGTCTTTCTATGCAAGGAATTTAATCAATCTCAATTATTTGAGAGTCTGATTTAGGCCGATTCTTTTGGCCAAAGAACCCAAGCAGGTCGACCCCAGCCCATGACCAAGTTTTCACAATGACAAACATGAGAAAGGCTTCATCAAGCAATGGAATGAAATCGGGAGCCTCGATGAGGGCGGTGCAAGCAAGAGTTGCCAAAAGAGCAATGATTTTTCGTTTCATGACTGAATTCTAGCGAAATTTGGGAGACCCGCTACTGCAAATCTTTTCTTTATTTGGAGTCGACCTTGAGTGTCTTGCGAGAGGGACTACACTTGATTTCATCAGCATGGAATCAACCTCTGTCCGTGAATTTGCCGAGCGCATCCTTCTCACCACCTCCTTGGAGGAGAAGTTGACCCATGCTCCTGCCTCCCTCGTAATCGATCCCCCGAAACGTGGATCGTATCATGCCCCTGATCTCCCTGGGCGACCAAATGAACTCATTCCCCAAAAGCATCAGGCGAAATCCGCTTTTCCCAGCGCCCCTCAAATCGAGCATGAAGAACACCGCGCCACGCTCCTTCATTTCTTTGCCAATCACGAACTCCTCGCAGTGGAGCTGATGGCTCTAGCGCTCTTAAAATTTCCCGACGCTCCTGATGCCTTCCGGAAAGGAGTCCTTAACACGCTGAAGGAAGAGCAAAACCACACTCGGTGGTACATCCAACGCATGCAGGAGTGCGGAATCCAATTTGGTGACCATCCCGTCACGCCGATGATATGGGAGCACATTGCGACGATGGAGAGTCCTCTCGATTACGTATCCCGTCTCTCCCTCACCTTCGAGCAGGCAAACCTAGATTACGCGAAATACTATGCCGAGATTCTTTCCCAAGCCGGAGATTCTAAGAGTGCCAAGATTCTCACGAAAATCTATCACGATGAAATTGCGCACGTTGGGCATGGCCTAAAATGGTTACGCCGCTGGAAACAAGAGGCCCAATCTGACTGGGATGCTTGGCACCAACGACTCCATCTCCCACTCTCTCCGATGAGGGCAAAGGGAATGGCTCCTTTTAATGAAACGGGACGCAGGAAGGCCGGCCTAGATGATCACTTCATCGCCTCTCTAAAGCGTTACCATTCTTCGCGCGGGCGCTCACCCGATTTGTGGTATTTTAATCCGGATGCCGAATATGCAGCGGAAACACCCTCTTGGACATGCCCGAAACGACTGCATGATTTAGCGGCAGATTTAGAACCCGCATTTGCCCTCGCCGCTCCGACCCAAGATGACATCGTCTTAATGCGCAGACGGCCAAGTGATTCCCACCGGGACTATCTCGCTCAGTTCGATCTCTCCTTCCCGGAAATTGCCCCCTTTGAAGAACTCGAAACGATTCAAAAGGAACGCAAAATGCGCTCCGTGCGCCCCTGGGCCAAACTCTCACCCCTATTATCAAAAGAAACCACTCTTACCCTAAGAGAACTTCTCCCCGCTAACCTCAATCCACTTCCTGCTAAAATCTCTTCCCCCACCCTCCTTTCCGACGATTATGAAAATTGGGTGGCGAAAGATCTCTACAGTGCGGCCGGACGCGGGATTCACCGCTTCACTCAAGAGACCGTGGCCCAGCTTCCTCGGAAATCATTTCTCATCGAACCATGGGTTGAAAAGCTCATGGAATTCTCCCTCCTCTTCCACCGTCGTCCCGAGGAAGAAGGAGGGCTCCGCTACCTCGGATCAGCCCGGCAAACAACAGATCTTCAGGGACAATGGCGCTCTTCTTCCTCACTGGCAAAACCCACGCACGGCCTCTCCCCTGATCTGGCCCGACTCATCGGACAGCATCTCATGCCCACCATCCGGCAGTTCATTCAACCAGCTCTGGAAGAACTTCTCTCCTCCCACGCTTATCTCGGCCCCATCTGCCTAGACTCCTTTTATTACCAGACTCCCGAAGGACCAAAATGGCAGCCTGTGGTAGAAATCAATGCCCGCTGGACCATGGGGCGGCTTGCTCATGAATTCCGCCGAAAAATCAATTCACAGAAATCCTTCACTCTCACCACCTGTTCTCCGCCAGAAGCGCGAAAATGGATCGATGATCAAAAAGCCATCGTCCTCGCAGACCCCGATACCGCGAGCCGCCGCGTGCCCATCTTACTCGAAGTCGAATCTTTTGGGCCGCCTCTTCTGTAAACGGAAGCGCCCTCCATTCCTGACTCGAATGGGGTCAAACACCCCGTCAGCTCCAGTCGCTTTGATTTCGGAAATGATCTCCATCAGCTCGCCCAATCTCCCCTTTGGCCACCCCCGTTCGTGGAACCACTGATAATATTCTGGAGGAAGATCAATGAGTGGAACTCCCCGAGGAGGATATTCTTTTGGGCCATACTTTCCAAAGGGCATATACGACTCCGCGATTTCCATCAAAAGCTGGCGGAAGTCTTCACGATCAATTTCGGTAAAGTTCATGGCAGGATTAAATGAAAAGACGCTCCTTTTTTCGGGCGTGTGAGGGTGAGATTTCCACCCAGTGCTTTTGCCAACCGTCGCGACAGAGCCAACCCAAGTCCCACTCCAGGTTTCGAATGGGCCGCTTCCCTCGCTGATTTATGGAACGCTCGGAAGAGGCGTTTTTGCTCTCCTAGTTTCACCCCCTTCCCTTCATCACTGACCTCGAAGATGAGCCCCTTCTTGTTGCGATGGACTTTGAGAAAAATTTTCCCGGTCCCATCATCCTGCAGGCCATACTTACAGGCGTTGTCGATCAGGTTAAAAATGATCTGCTCCACCGCCGTGACATCCGTTTCGACCTCTCCCGTGTCACTTTCTATCTCGATACTTAGAGTCGCATTTTCTTGATCGACTCTTCGTTGCAGGACCGGTCGGAGACGTTCTACTAGATCGGCAACTGCTAGTTTTTCAAATTTAGAACGAGCGGTTCCTCGTTCCACTTGGGAGTATGCCAAGACATTTTCTACCAGATGATTCAATCGCTCGGACTCCCCTTGCATCGTTCGGAGGTATTCTCTCTTCTTTTCTTCCGTCGGCACCATTCCCTCGGCAAGCATTTCAGAATAGAGACGGAAAGTGGTGAGCGGAGTGCGGAGTTCATGAGTCACCGAGGACACAAAGGCGGCTCGACGCTCGCTCAGCTTCATCACTCCTCTGAGAAGGAAGATCATCGCCATCAGTGCGATGAACGCTCCTACCCAAGCTACCAAAATCGTCTTTCGCATGGGGCTTAAAAGGGGGATTTGAGCCGCTGGAATTTCTCCTGGGACTAATTTCCAGGGCAAGGATACGAGGGCATACGAATCATCATCTCCTTTATGAAAAGGTGCGATTTGAGTTCCCTTTAACTCTGGGGGGATTTCCGCACTCAATTCTGCATGAAGCGTCTTTTGGTTAAGCCATAATCCTTGATATTTCGTTGCAAGACTTCCCGTGACCTCACGGATTAAAAAGAGTTCATTCTCAATCCAAGCGGTTTCAAAGGGAGTCAGCGCAATGAGTTGATCGTAAACTGCTTCTGATGGCACTACCACGGAAGGTTTTTCCGATAACTCGGTTTTGAACACTTGCTGTAATGGGTCATCTTTCTTCTTTTCCTTCCCATTCAGCTGTTGCGCGATGCGATTTGCTCTCACAACGGCTTTATTCACGCCTTTGGAGCGCCGTTTGATCGATGCGGCATTATAGCTAATATCATTTTCTATCTGCCCAGGAGCAGACCAGACATTATCATTCCCAATCGGAGCTTGAATGATTTCTCGATCTACGTCGAAAGCCACCTGACATCGTAACGCCACTTGTGCGAGATCACTTTTGACCTGCAAAGACAAGATCTCCCCCAAGTGTGTGAAATCATTTGCAGCTCTCGTCAGAGCCGAGTCTGCAACTCCAGAACTCAAGGCCAGATCACGATTCGCTCCCGAGGGAACTTGAGGTGACTGAAAGTAACCATCTTCTCGCCTGAATTCGAAATGTAGATGCACAAAATCATCTTGAAGACTCAATAATGGCGAAGGCTGAAGCACCGTCTGGGGAGCTAAATTCTGGAAGCCCGCGGTGTAGACATCGTCTGGAGAAAAGAAGGCCTGATAGTGTAGCGGTGGGCGTTGATTCTCCTGCACCACAAGGTTTGCGCCGATTGTCTCCATCCGGGAGAGACTCAGGCGAAGCCGCTCATTGTAATCCGACTCCACCTGCGCATCGAGCCTCTCTTGTTCCGCATGCAGAGAACGGTGCGTCATCCATCCCATCATTCCCAGGATGAGAATGAAGCAAGCGGCCAGTGCGGACCAGATGAGCCAAGGACGATTCATGGTTTCGTAAGACGGTAACCTTTCCCCCGAATTGTTTCGAGGATCTCTTGAGATTGATCCACTAATTTTTTTCGTAAACTGACAATGAGCATATCAACGGTGCGGGTTTCGATATTTTTAGGATCAATGCCCCAGACGTGACGCAGAAGCTCTTCCCGAGGCACCGCTCGATCTCGATTCCCGATAAGATATCGTAAGACTCCCACTTCACGTTCCGAGAGATCTTCCCGCTTCCCTTGATAGCGGATCTCACTGCGGGCAAAATCGACTTCACGCCCGCTGAGTTCATGAGACTCGTTGAGGGCTTGTCGCTCCGAAGTTCTCCGTAACACAGCATCAACACGTGCCAGAAGTTCACGAGCACTGAAGGGTTTCACCACATAATCATCAGCTCCCATCTTGAGTCCCTTCACCCGATCATTCTCCTCTCCTTTAGCCGAGAGAATGATGACAGCCTGACCCGCACGCTTCTGTTGAAGTGCTTCGAGAATTTCGAAACCTGAACAATGTGGAAGGATCAGATCTAACAAAAGGAGGTCGTAGTGAGCGCTTGTCGCCATCCTCTTCCCCTCTGCTCCATCCTCCGCCACGAGCACTTTGTAACCAGAAAAAGAAAGCGCATCGACAACGCCCCGGCGAACGGCCGCATCATCTTCAACCACCAGAATAGTAGGAATCTCCATATTCTATTGTGTAAAATGACTTACTTTCCCTTGAACTGGTAGCCCTTTTTTTCAGCCTGTTCACGGACAGTCTTGGTAACGACTTGATCAAGAGTTTGCGATTCCAACTGAGATTTCCCACGAAGCTTTTCCGCGACGTAATTTTGACGGGCGACATTCAACTTTTGAATCTCACTCTGAATTGCCTTCCGCTCGGCGATTTGAGTTTCCACATACTTCTGGCGAGCTTCAGCACTCAATGATTTCAATTCTGCGGGAAGGTCTTCTTTCTTCAATTTACTCCAGTCAAATCCAGGCTTGAAGCTAGCATCACAAAGATCCCATTTCGCGTTATGATAAACCTTTGATCCCTTAGTAATCGCTCGTTGGACCGCAGCACCACTCTTCGCATGAGCGATTGCATTTGCGTCCTGTTGGATTTGATTTTTCTTCCTGGCTGATCCGTGTTTTCCATAAGGAATATAAGTGCCATTCAAGCGTTTATTAAGGCGCAAGATCTCTGAATCCTGCGGCGCAGCAACATGAGTGACTGCTGAATCTTGATTGATGACCATGTAATCTCCCTCGGCCAAGAGCGCTCCTTGATTCCAACCGCCCGAGAGCCCGGCCTGATTCGCTCCGCAGTGAATGGTATTCACCACAACGCCGCGCTCAATAGCGTCTTTACAAGCAATGAGCGACGACACCGGGCCTTGCGTGAACGGTTCATTTCCTGCGATAAAAATCGCTTTATAGGTATCACCTGCAGGATCCCATTTAAGATCTTTCACCGCTCTCTCGATGACCGCTCCGCAATATTCATCTCCGCCATTTGTTTTTAATGAAAAGAGATCTTCACTCAACTGATCAAGATCACGCGTGAGAGGCTGCACCTGACGGATGAAATTTTGCGCCGGTTTGAGTCCCTGATTTCCATATTCATAGAGAGCAACTTCCACAAATGGAACCTGTCCATTTTTCTTCGACTCGGTAAAAGTATTCACCACTTTCCAAAGCTGGGTCTTAGTCTGCTGAATCAGACCGTCCATCGAATTGCTCGTATCTAACAGCAACGCAATTTGCACTTTGGCTGGCTGTTTTTTATGAGCATTGGCAGAGGCGACGAAAAGTGAACTGAGTAAAATGATGAAGGTTTTTTTCATAACAAAAAAACCTTAAACCCAGACATTCACCTCGTGTGTAAAGCAGAGGTAAAAAATGAACCCTTACTCCTTCAAGCGAATTGCGGTGCCACAATAAATGCAGCGGAACCACTTAAAGAGAAGGAGCTGAAGACTTGTCGGCAGAATGTATCCTAAGAGAGGAAAGCGGTGCGCCTTGACGTGGCGAAAGCAACGTTTCGGCACAAACATGGGTTGGCCGCAGATTCGGCACTTTGGCTTCGTTGCGATGATGAGATAGAGAAACCCGAAAAATAAAGCCAGCGCAGGGACGATTGCACAATACATCCACCACTCCTTTTTCCACGCAGCAACCCCCAGCGCAACAAATGTCAGCGGAAGCATGGGAATGGTGAAAAGTGACACCAATGCTGCAAGATACACCTTTGGAGGTTGAGGATGAAGAACCCCTCGAATATAAGAACGAGAGTGTTCTTTCTTACCCGCATTTGTCTCCGGCTTGGGAGCGTTAATTAACTGCCGTCCCTTTCCGACAAGAGGAGCGATCTCTTTTGTACTTGGTTCGGAGGGAGAGTTCGCCGGAAGAGAGAACGGTTTCTTTTCACTTTTCGGATCAAGCTTTTTAACGTGGGGGGTGCTTTTATGCTCTCTGATCGTCGGAGCCGATGGAGGCTTAGGAGTGGGACGTGCCGCGTTCGCTTCTTTTTGAAGCTCTTCTTCGGTCACAAAGATCTCCATCACGGCAACTTCGTTCGCTTGAATGCCAGTTTCAATGAGCTTCTTCGGAGAAATAGCGTGCGCACTTCGGATCTCGAGTTTCGGTGGTGGCACCGTTGCGGAAACCGGATTCTGAGCAACGCGCGGATGAGGTGCGGTGACGGCTTGTTCTCCAGTCAAGGCTTGCGCAGCTCCAATCCAACGCGTCACCTCTAAGGCATCTGGATCACTCTCGCGGATACGCAGCATTTGATTTGCTCGCAGCATTTCCTGACGCAAAAATTCGTGATCACTTTTTGCCAAAACGGAAATCTTATCGATCCCTACGGTTGCTAAGAGATCAATCGCTGAAGAATCCAGCTCTGGGAGATCCGTTAAATTTTCGGAGAAGATCATAAAGTGGAATGCAATTGATAAGATATCATTGAAATCTGAACAGGAGAAAGATTACGAAGTCAGATTCGCTCTCATTTGCTGAAGTTGAGAAAGATTCCCCTCCCACTCAGCGAGCCGTTCTCGCTCAACCGCAACGACTTCCGGTTTGGCATTGGCTACGAATTTTTCATTTCCAAGTTTGTTCTGACATTTTCCTACTTCTTTTTGAATTTTATCAATTTCTTTATCAAGGCGGGCCTTTTCCGCTTCCATATCGATGAGGCCTGCCAGCGGCATAAAGAGTTCCCCAACGGAAGTGACGGCACCCGGAGTCCCCTGTTCTGGGGCATAAGCTTCATCTCGAGTGATCGCTTCGGCACCCACCAAGAGAGAAAGAGTTTCAGCTTCTGCTTCAAGCCAATCTGGACCGCTTTTTGCGATAAAGGTGACGTCTTTACGTGCCGCTAGGCGATACTCTGCTTTGAGATTTCTCAGGCGGCCTGCCGCTTCATACACCGCGTCAGCCTGCTCTTGTCCAGTGGTAATGATGTCAGAATTCACCCCGACGAGGAGAGCCTGCTCTGGAAGCTCTTGCTGCATCAAAAATTGCCCTTCGGCAAGGTATCCCATGCGCACACTGAGCTCTTCAGTCAGGTGAGGCATGTAGGGATGCAGGAGCTGGAGATAGCGCGCCATCACCACATCAAACACTCCGAGCGTGATCTCTCGTTGTGCTTCACTGGCTTCTTCTCGAAGGTCTCCTTTAACCGCTTCGAGGAATTTGTCGCAGAATTCACTCCAGAGAAATTCGTAAAGCTGAGAACCGATTTCATTAAAGCGATACTCTTGATAGGCTGCCTCTTGATTGACCGCAAGCGCATCACATTTTGCTAAAATATCATAGTGATACGGACGCAAGCTTGGATGATCTGCAGGTTTAAAATCGCTCTTAGAGTCACTCCCTACCATGCGACGGAATCGGCAGGCATTGTAGATCTTATTTGCAAAATTCCGCCCTTCTTCCACAAGTGCTTCATCAAAGCGAAGGTCAGCCCCCACCGGAGCGGTGCGCATGAGACCAAAACGCAAGCCATCAGCGCCATACTTGTCCATGAGGTCAATTGGGTCCGGAGAGTTCCCAAGAGATTTACTCATCTTACGTCCCTTGATATCGCGAATAATGGAAGTGAAGAACACGTTCTTAAATGGCAGCTCTCCCTTAAAACGGAAGCCGGCCATAATCATACGTGCTACCCAGAAAAAGATAATATCTGGCCCGGTGACAAGGTCCGTGGTTGGGTAAAATTTCTTCACCAACTCGGAGTCCTCTCCGAGATGCTGCATCGTGGCAAATGGCCAGAGCCAGGAGCTAAACCAAGTATCGAGAACATCATTGTCTTGGATCCAATTTTCAGGATCCATGGGAGGCTCCGCACTCACATGGAGGTCTCCAGCCGAGAGATTATCCAGAGTCAGGGATTCCGCTTCTTGCAGAGCTGAGACTTTTTCCTTCCGATACCAAACAGGAATTCGGTGCCCCCACCATAATTGACGGGACACACACCAATCCTGAATGCCATCCATCCAGTTGGCATGCGTCTTGGCCCATCTCGCCGGACGATAAGAGATCTCCTCTTGCGCAACGGCCTTGGCGGTCTCTTCCGTAGCGGGGTACTTCAGAAACCACTGCATCGAGATCCGAGGCTCAATGGGAACATCCGCTCGCTCAGAAAAGCCGACGTTATTTTCATGCTCCTCGATCTTTAGCATGAGTCCCATTTCCTCCAGCATCGCAGCCGCTTTCTTACGTGCCACAAACCGATCCTGACCATCCAACTCGGGAACATCGGGACAGTTGACCGTAGCATCGGGGTGAAAGACATCGATGATTTCCAGATCATGACGCACTCCAATTTCAAAATCCGCCTTATCATGTGCTGGGGTAATTTTCAGAGCCCCAGTTCCAAATTCTGGATCCACATGCTCATCAGCCACGATGGGAATTTCCGCAGGAGGAAAAGGACGTTTCACCTTCTGCCCCACATACTTGCCATAGCGTTCATCTTTTGGGTTCACCGCCACCGCGACATCACCCATGAGAGTCTCAGGGCGAGTGGTGGCGATCTCTAGAAATTGTCCCGGTTCATCCACTAACTCGTACTTCATGTAGTAGAGTTTCGAGTTTTGTTTCTTGGGGATGACTTCCTCGTCCGAAAGCGCGGTGAGTGAAACCGGACACCAATTCACCATTCGTTTCCCTCGATAAATGAGTCCTTCTTTAAAAAGATCCGCAAACACTTGCGCCACCCATTTCGAATAGTCTGCATCCATCGTGAAGCGTTCACGACTCCAATCACATGAACAGCCCAGACGTTTGAGCTGCTTGATAATGATGCCTCCGTGTTTCTCTTTCCACTGCCAGACTTTTTCTAAAAAAGCCTCCCGTCCGATATCTCGGCGGGTCTTCCCCTCTTCCTCCCGAAGTTGTTTCTCGACCTTCGTTTGCGTTGCAATACCGGCATGATCAGTCCCGGGAAGCCACAATACTTCGTGCCCTTTTTGGCGAGCACGTCGCGCCAAGATATCCTGAATCGAATTATTAAGAACATGTCCTAGATGAAGAATACCCGTGACATTGGGAGGAGGAATCACCATCGAATACGGCGGTTTCTCAGAAGAAGGATCAGCTTCGAAACACTTCGCATCAAGCCACGCCTGGTACCAGGATTTTTCGACTTCATTCGGTTCGTAGGCTTTAGGCAGTTCAGACATTGCGCGCGGGAGATGACGTAAAACCAAGCGCATTTCAAGCTCGCACCTTCGCTTTGAGCTGAAATACAACGAAATTTGGCGAGAAAAGGACGATGCCGAAATCGGGATGTGTTTATGAGCGATAATATTCGCGATAGAGCTTTCTGGAAAATTCTCCCGCAGCATCCACGCTCCGCATGCGAATCCAACGATAGCGCACCATTAAGCTGATGACCTGCTTGAAGCGGGGGACGAAATTTCCACGCCATTTTTGAGACGACACCTTCCACTCCTGCCCTAGGTAACAGATTCTCCCCTGACTCAATAGGCGCCAGCTCACTTCGACATCTTCCATCAGGGGTTGATCTGGAAATCCCCCAATTCGTGATAAAGCCTCTCTGCGCACAATCAAGGTCTGGTCACCAAACACGGAGCCTCCGAAGAGAACGCGAGCCTCGTTTAGGAACTCCACCAGCAAAAGCCGTAAATTACCGGGGGCGAAGCGCTGGCCCAGCGCAAAGGCGGGACAATCGTCATGCGTATGCACCACTCGAAAAAGACGAGAAATCCAGCCCTCTTCTGGCTGCGTATCAGCATGGATGATGGCGATGAGATCCGCCTGGCTCGCTCTGATTCCCGCCGCAATTTGTTCGCCACGTCCACGCTCAGACTTGATGACATGACAGCCTTGATCTTGCGCCACGAACACCGAGCGATCACTCGACCCACCATCGACTACAATGATTTGCTCTGCTTCAGGACTCTTTTCTCGCAGGTCTTTCAAGAATCCTTCCAGTTCATCTCCCCCATTCAACACGGGCACTAC
This sequence comes from uncultured Verrucomicrobiales bacterium, assembly GCA_937930235.1. GTDB lineage: Bacteria > Verrucomicrobiota > Verrucomicrobiia > Verrucomicrobiales > Akkermansiaceae > SW10. The sequence goes on from CALGLJ010000137.1 coordinate 36,951, forward strand.
TAGATCAAGAGTTTGTGGAGCCGGATCGCTTTTCGCTTGAAAACGTGTTCTCAAAAAACGGCTTTCCCAAATGAGAATGACAAAGAAGGGCGCCCAAGATGCGACAACCCAAGCGCGATGATAGCCCCACCCAAACTCTGTTGTCAGTCCCTCCCAAGCCATGAAGTAGATCGACATCGTCCCGCAGAGAACTATCCAACTCAAAGAAGGACGAAGCGCCACAAAGGGAATGATCCACGTGAGATACCAAAAATGCACCACGGGAGAACAAATCACCAAAGTCGACATCACCACCATCGCGACTCGATGCAAATGAAGCTCCTTTCCCTTCAACGTCCGCCATCCAAAAAATAAACCGACTGATACAAAGACAAGTAAACCAAAGTGCCGAGCCGTGAAGTCTGAGAATCCCACCAAACGTAAGCTCTCATAAAGTCCACCATTGAAAGCTCCATCTTTACCAAATCCAAAAAGCCCCACCAAGGCTTGCGCAAAATGTTCTCCAAAGAAAAGACTCGGCAAGATTAAGACCGCGATGAATGGGAGCGACTTCTTCCAATCTGCACGCACCAGAAAATAGGGAAGCAAAACAATGACAATGATTTTCATTTGCACCGCCACCCCGAGCCAAAACCAAGCCCAAGCATTCTGCTTGCGATGAGCCATCAATAAGGCCGTCAACATCGCCCCCACCATCAAGCTATCAAAGTGGGCCTCGGCGGCAAAAGACGCCAACACCAGAGGATTGAAAGCGTACAATCCAAGCCATCGAATATCCTGTCCGAATTCTCGGAAAAGAAAGATCAAGATTCCCAAGACCCAAAAATCACCCACGAGAGCGACAATTTTAAAAACCCAAAGATCATACCAAAGCCAACTTGCAGCCGCCATGATGAGCTCCACTCCCGGAGGATAGGCCGTCAGCCGATCACGATGGTTCACATCCTTCCAATACTCATCGCGGTGATCGATCCACCTCTCATCGTCAACGACCGTAGCGTATGGGTTTTCTCCTTTCCAAATCAGACTTCCTTCCCAGAGATATCGATTCACATCATCAGACACCGGAGCCTGCCAAAATGCCAACCTCACGACAAAGCTTCCGAGAAGAATCAAAAAAATTCCCTGTTTGCGTGTCAACTTTGGGAACGCAAATACCATGATTCCCATCGCCACCCAGATGGCCAGGTGATAAGCGATCCGGAAAAAGCCTCCCTCCTGAATACGGTCTAACTGACCCCAGCAAATCGCAAGAATCGAGATCAGGACAAGACTAAAGCCCCAAAGAATGCCGCGCCATCGATTGCTTGTCACGCTGCTGCTCGCTGTTCCGTGTAACTTCTGACCCCTGTGATCAAAAAGCCGTATCCATAAAAGAGAAAGAACACGATCCCTCCGGGAACTCCCTGGATCAAAAAGCTAATCATGGTAATCAGGCAGTAAAACGCCGCTCCAATCTCGACGAGAGGGATCCAGTCAATCTTCGTTCGATAAGATTTTTTCGCAACCTCTCCCCTTTTCGGAGTCCTGACAAATCCACTTTTCACTCCGAGGAGCGCCTCCAGAACGGCCCGGGTATTCGAGATACAAATCCCAAATCCAATCGTAACCATACTTGGCAACCAGAGAATGCGTCGAGTCCAGCCCTCGGGATGAAGATGCCGCTGACTCGTGAGATAAAGAATACTAGGCCCCAGAGTGGCAATGATGAGAGGCAGAATCAGAAAGGCCGTTCCCCCAATTCCTGAAAACCTCGGAATCAAGAGCGTGAGCGGCAGAGATAACAGCGCCAAAGTGAACATCAAAAGATGAGCCACATAATGAAGAAGGTGAAAAGCCGCCTGACTCTTAGCCAAAAGACTGATTGGCGAGCGCATCACAGTTCCGATCAACTTTTTCGCAGTCTGAACCGAGCCTTTCGCCCACCTAAATTGCTGACTTTTAAAAGCCGAATATGTTTCCGGAAGCTCCGCCGGCACGACCACATCAATGGCATACTCCAGCTTCCACCCTTTCAGTTGGCAGCGGTATGAAAGATCCAAATCTTCGGTCAAAGTATCCGCATGCCATCCGCCTCCATCTTCGATCGCTTCTTTCCGCCAAATCCCGGCAGTTCCATTAAAATTCAAAAAGAGCCCATTCGCAGAACGCGCCACTTGCTCGATAACAAAATGACCGTCAATCCCGACCGATTGCGCTTTGGTCAGGGAAGAATGTTCCGCATTCAAATGCCCCCAACGAGCCTGCACGAGACCTGTTTTTTCATCCTGAAATAAGGGTAACGTTTTCTTTAAAAAATCAGGATCAGGAACGAAATCACTGTCGAAAATCGCAAAATAATCACCGGTAGCCGTCTTCATCGCCTCTTTCAAGGCGCCTGCTTTGTAACCGACCCGATCTTCTCGTCGGCAGACCTCGATGGATACGCCCTCCGCCTGCAAATCGCTCACGACTCGGTCGACGAGATCACGAGTTTCATCAGTAGAATCATCCACCACTTGGATTTGATGTTTCCCCTGCGGGTAGTCCATCTTGGCCACCGTTCGAATGATGCGTTCCGCCACATTCAACTCATTGTAGAGTGGAATCTGCGTTGTCACCATGGGCCAAGCGTCATCTCCCTGCCCTGATATTTTTGCTAAAAATGTTTGCTCCTGCTTCTGCTGCCTCTCACGAGTTTCCTTAATCCGTCGTCCAAAGAGGAAGAGCAAAACGTAAGTATTCAGGCCGTAAATCATTAGCCCTACCGCGGCCAGACAATAGCAGCCAAAAAGAATCCATAAAATCCAGTCAATGATCACAAAATGAGAAACGGTATATTTTTTTGCACATGATCCACAAGCGCGATCAACTGCGTATTGAGGGCTGAAGTGAAAACGGATTTCTGACGAAGAGCCAGCCTAAGATTTACTTTTATGTTTTAAAATTTCTCTTCTCATGAAGAAAGAACACGTCTTATAAGCCTGAGAGACTTTCAGGGAATAGTTATTCCGCGAAAGTCTCTCACGAAAAATTGCACTCATTTGTGACCCCCACACCCACTATCCTTCTCTTTTTCAAAGCTCCACGTCCCGGCTTTGTGAAGACCCGCTTGGCAAAAAATCTTGGTCAGGAAACTGCTTGCCATATTTACAAACACCTTGCGACCGCCACCCTCTCGATCATTCCTCAAGGATGGTCGAAAACGGTTTATTACACCCCAAATGATGCGCGATCAGAAATGAAACATTGGCTCGGAGAAGACATCACCCTGCAAGCGCAAAGTGAGGGAGATCTTGGGGACCGTCTCAGCTCTGCGTGCAAAGATGCTTTTGAAGCAGGCGCATCGAGCGTGATCCTCCTGGGTGGAGATTGCCCCGACATTCAGACCGAACAACTGCACCTCACATCACAATACCTCGCCAAGAATCAACCCGTCATCGGACCCGCCATGGATGGTGGATACTGGCTCCTTGGCCTCCCCTCCCATACTCCGGAAATTTTCCAAAAAATCACATGGAGCGGCGACTCCGTCTTTCAAGACACCTTGCAGCGCTTCTCTGACCTCAAACAAAAACCGCATGAACTCGACACTCTCGAAGACGTGGACGATCTCCCCTCTTGGTCTCGAGCCTTGCAGAATGACCCATCTTTACTAAAACTCGTTTAACATCCACTATGATAGCTACTACCGAATCTTCCGTCAAAGAACGCTACGCCGCCGCTTCTCAGGCTGTAGAAGCAGATCTCTGCTGCCCCGTTGATTATGATCCAAAGTATTTAAAAGTCATCCCGGACGAAGTCATCGAGCGCGATTACGGCTGTGGCGACCCCTCTCAATACGTTCTCCCCGGAGAGACCGTCCTTGATCTGGGGTCCGGCACCGGGAAAATTTGCTTCATCGCTTCCCAAGTCGTAGGGGCAGAAGGAAAAGTCATCGGTGTTGATATGACCGATGACATGCTGGAGGTGGCACGTCGATACGCTCCCGAAGTCGCAAAAAACATTGGCTATGGAAACGTAGAATTCCGCAAAGGACGCATTCAAGATCTGGGCCTAGATCTCGAACTACTCGACTCCGAACTTGCTCAGGCTCCCATTAAAAATGTTGAGGATTATCTCGCCGCCGAATCTCTTTCTAACAAGCTGCGCAAGGAGCAACCGCTCATCGAAACCGAGTCTGTCGATGTCGTGGTATCAAACTGCGTGCTCAATCTGGTCGAAGCGGACCAAAAGAAGCAACTGTTTGAGGAAATCTTTCGCGTATTAAAAGTAGGCGGCCGAGCCGTGATCTCTGACATCGTGAGCGATGAACCCATTCCACAACATCTGGCAGATGACGCAGATCTCTGGAGCGGCTGCATCTCCGGATCCTACTCCGAAATCGATTTCCTGAAGGCATTCGAAGACGTCGGATTCTATGGCGTGGAGTTATTGAAGTTTGAAAGCGAACCCTGGCAGACACACGAAGGAATTGAATTTCGTTCCGTTACCGTCCAAGCATTCAAAGGAAAAGAAGGAGCCTGTCTTGATCGCAACCAAGCCGTTGTTTATAAAGGCCCTTTCAAATCCGTCCTCGATGATGACGGCCATCGCCTGGACCGTGGAGTCCGCACTGCGGTCTGTGAAAAGACCTACGAGATTTACAAAAAAGCTCCCTATGCCGAGTTCTTCGAGCACATTGATCCACTTACGGAAGTCCCCGTAGCAGAGGCCCCAGCATTTGATTGCAACCGCAACGTCGCGCGGCAACCATCTGAAACCAAAGGGGCAGAATATCGTGAAACGATCACCGATTGTGGCCCTAATTGCTGCTAGACATAATGCACACTCCCCCACTCATAGGAGTCATCGGTGGTAGCGGGCTCTACGAACTAGAGCATCTCACTGATCTCGAAGAAATTGAGGTGAAGACTCCCTATGGAGACCCTTCCGACACCCTCATGAAAGGTTCCCTCAATGGGCGCGCGGTCGTCTTCCTCCCCCGCCACGGAAGAGGTCACCGCCTCTTGCCCACTGAGATAAACCATCGCGCAAACATCTGGGCTCTGCGCTCACTCAATGTCCGCTTCGTCATTTGTGTCACTGCGGTTGGGAGCCTGCGCGAAGATTACGCACCCGGCCACGTCGTCATTCCTGATCAATATGCCGATCGCACCTGTCAACGCCCTCAATCAACGTTTTTTGGCCACGGGATTGTGGCCCACGTCTCCCCGGCCGATCCATATAGCCCTCACTTGCGAACCCTTCTGGAGAAACACAGCAAGGAAGCCGGCCTTGTGACCCACTCTCAAGGAACTTATGTCAACATGGATGGTCCGGCATTTTCTTCTCGTGCCGAGTCACAGATTAACCGACAGCTCGGCCTCGACATCGTTGGGATGACCAATGTGCCAGAGGTGAAACTCGCCCTCGAAGCAGAGATGGCACTCGCCACCCTCGCGATGGTCACCGATTACGATTGCTGGAAGGCGGAAGAAGACGCGGTCACCACAAAATCCGTTTTACAACACCTTCTTGATAATGCGGAAAATGCCAAAAAAATCCTCACTCAGGTCATCCCTAACATTCCTTTGACCGCCGATTGGCCCGAACATTCCACTCTCGCAAAATCCCTCGCCACCCCGCGTGAATTTTGGCCCGAGGAAACGATTGAAAAATTACGCCCCATTCTGAATGAACTCATTTGATCAGGCACTCACTGACGCCAAAAAATCACTCACTCGCACGGACGCTCGCGTGTTGCAACTCAACATGGGCAAACTCTGCAACCTCACCTGCGTCCACTGTCACGTGAATGCGGGCCCGCATCGCAAAGAGCTCATCACTCACGAAGATCTCGAACAAACGATCGATTGGTTTGAAAAAACAGACATCCCGGTGATCGACCTCACCGGCGGTACCCCTGAAATGCATCCCGATTTCCGCGCCCTCGTAGAAAGGATTCGCTCATTTAAAAAGCCACGCGAAATCATCACTCGCCTCAATGCCACCATTCTCAACGAACCTGGTTATGAATGGGTCTCTGAATTTCACGCCCAGCACAAACTCACCATCATCGCCTCCATGCCATGCTACTCCCCGGAGAACGTGAATGCCCAGCGGGGCGAAGGAGTTTTTGACTCCTCCATTTCAGCCTTTCAAAAGCTGAACTCCCTAGGCTATGGATCTGATCCCGATCTCAAAATGCACTTCGTCTTTAATCCCCACGGAGCAAAATTACCCCCTTCTCAAGAGGCGCTCGAAGCAGATTACAAACAAGAGCTGAAACAACACTTCGGTATCGTTTTCAATAACCTCTATTGCATCACCAACATGCCCATCGCTCGCTATGCTTCGTACCTCAAAAGGCAGAAGAAACTCGCGGCATACCAAGAGCTCTTAATGACCTCCTTTAACCCTTCATCCATCGATGGACTCATGTGCCGTGATACCATCAGCGTGGACTGGAATGGTCAGGTCTATGATTGTGACTTTAACCAACAACTCGACCTTAAAATCGAAGGTCAGTCCCATCTCAAAGTGTGGGATCTTCAGTTAGACCAATTTTCTCAATTTCCCATTCGCACTGCAAGCCACTGCTTTGGTTGCACCGCAGGCTCGGGATCCTCATGCGGAGGAACTCTTGTCGCCGTAAATTAGACCGGAATAAAACATCCCATAAACACGTCTTATAACAAAATCATGAAAGCATTACTCACTACCCTCACCATGATTGGCCTCAGCATGAGCAACTTGCTCTCCTTTGACCAGACACATGCAAATTTCACAAAACTCATCACCGATACTGCGGTGCCGACAGGGATCAAATACCCTGAGCTGAAGAAAAAACATTCTGACCTCACGGCTTACCTCACTGACCTCGAAAACGTACCTTACGCAGACTTTAGGGGATGGAATAAAAACGACCAACTGGCGTTCTTGATTAATCTCTACAATGCGGCAACTTTGGAGCTCGTTTTAAAGCACTATCCTATCCGCTCACTGAAAGATGACGTTGGAGGTGAAAAAGGCCCGTGGAAAATCCCGGCGGTGAAAATGTTTGGTAAGCACACCACTCTCGATGGACTGGAACACGAATTCATTCGCAAGTATTACAATGAACCACGAATCCACTTCGCTCTCAACTGCGCTTCAGAAGGTTGCCCCCCACTTTTAAACGAAGCTTACACCGGAGAAAAGTTAGAGAAACAGCTCGATACTCAAACACGCCAGTTCCTCGCTGATAAAAAAGCCAATTCCGTTTCGGGAAAAACGCTTAAAATTTCTCCTCTTTTCGATTGGTTCAAAGATGACTTCATTAAAAAGCACGGCTCAGTGGAAGCCTTCCTTGATCCGTACTTTACCAAATCAAAAATCCAGAAAGGAAAGATGAACATTTCCTACACCGACTACGGCTGGAAACTCAACTTGGCAAAATAGCACTTCATGCCCAAAAAACATATTCTCATTCTCTGCACCGGGAATTCTTGCCGCAGCCAAATGGCTGAAGCTCTCCTCCGCGAGGTCTGCGGGGGAGACTTTTTTGAGGTGATCAGCGCTGGAGGCGACCCTGCAGGCTACGTCCACCCTCATGCAATCGAAGTCATGCAGGAGATCGGGCTCGATCTTGGAAAAGCACGCTCTAAGAATCTCTCAGAATACCTTACGCAAAACATTCACACCGTCATCACGGTTTGCGGGAAAGTCGATCAAGTCTGCCCCGTCTTCCCGGGCCAACTGAACCGCTACCACTGGCCCTTTGACGATCCGGCCTACGCTGAAGGCACCGAAGAAGAAATCAAAAATGAATTTCGCCGGGTGCGTGATGAGATCAAACTCGTTTGTGAAGCATACATTTGCGGAATCCGAGAAGGTCTCAGCACCAACTTGCTAGCTCGACCCTCATCACGAAATATTGCCGACCTCTAGCACTTCAAGCATTCCGCCTCCATGCTAACGTCTACGACGAGTCGATTTCTTCTTCGCTCTCTTCGCGCTTGGTTTACCTGACCTGCGCCCATTCTGCGGCTTACTTCCCACCTTTTTCGATTTCACCGTGTTGGCACGATCCAAGACCGTGACGATCTCAAAGTTGACCCGCTGATTGACCCGATCCACCTCCATCACCCTCACGGTAATCCGCTGCCCCGCTCCAAGCGTTTCTCCTCGCCGGCTTGCGAAACGATCTAATGAATTTTCGTAAAACCAATGCCCCTCAGGCATTCCATCCCGGCGCACTAATCCTTTCTGAAGAACATCCGTGCACTCCATGAAGAGACCCATTGAACGGACTTCCGTAATCAATGCTTCAAAAACAGGAGGTTCCTCGTACTTCATTGACAGCTCCAGCCATTCCAGCATTTTCAACTTGCGACTTTCACTCTCCGCACTCGAACTCGTGCGCTCTGTTTCTGAAATATGCTCGGAGATTTCCGCACAGGACGTTTGATTCGGAGTGCGATCAATCTCAGCAGGCTTGTTCTCTAACAACGATTGAAGGGCGCGGTGCATGATCAAATCGGCATAGCGTCGAATCGGGCTGGTAAAGTGGCAGTAATCCGTCTTCGCAAGACCATAATGCCCTTCTGGGGTGGCCATGTAGCAGGCTCGTTTCAGACTCTTTAATAGTCCGAGTTTGATCGCGTGCTCTTCAATGCTCCCCTTCGCCTCATTCAGGAGAGTCTGGATGTGTTTTCGGTTCGTCAAATCCCCAGGGTCATAACCATGTGAACGTGCTAACTCCGCATACTCATTGAGCCGATCTGCATCTGGGCTTTCATGCACTCGATAAATACTCGGTTTCCGAGCATTCTTGATTTTCCGAGCGACCGCTTCATTTGCCACCAGCATAAACTCCTCAATGAGCTGGTGGCTTGTTGTGTATTCTTCCTTTTGATACCCAGTCGGCACTCCGTCATCATCTAAAATGATGCTCACCTCCGGCATTTCGAGATCAAGCCCTCCATTCGCAAAACGTCGTTTGCGCAATACCGCAGCACAATTCCATGCTTCCCGGATATGTGCGCCAAGCCTGCCCCCCTCTACCTTATGGTCGAGAATATCCTGTGCTTCTTCATAAGAATATTTACGCGGAGTTTTAATCACCGCATCGACAAACCGCATCTTCTTAATCGCACCCGCCGGACCAATATCGAGCACCGCACATTTGGTCAGACGATCCACTCCCGGATTTAAAGAACACAATCCATTACTCAACTCCTCGGGAAGCATCGGGATGACTCGATCTACAAGATAAGTCGAATTCCCCCGTTCTCGTGCTTCGATATCTAGGGCGCTATCAGGCTTTACGTAGTGCGAAACATCCGCGATGTGAACCGCAAGACGCCAGCCACTCTCAATCTTCTCCACGTGGATCGCATCATCGTAATCTTTCGCGGTGGCTGGATCAATTGTGATCACATCACGTTGACGCCAATCTTCCCGTCGTTTGACTTCTTTAGGATCCGCATGCTCGCCAAAGGCTTTTGCTTCTGCGAGCACGGCGAGAGGAAAATCTTGCGCCACTCCATGTTGGTGAATGATCTGCATGACATCAACGCCAGCTTCACCAGGGAACCCTAAAATTTCGCACACTCGTCCGCGCGGCTTATCATTTGCTCGCGTCCATTCTAAAATTTCGACCACCACGATTTGACCATTCTTTGCTCCCCCCCGATCTTCGATCCGTATGCCCTCCGGCACTCTCTCATCATTTGCCTCCAACCATACAAATTTCCCTTTTGTTCGAAAGACTCCAGTCACCTTACCCGAACGACGTTCGAGCACTTTTTCCACCCGTGCTCGGAGATCATCTTTCCCCTCGCTATTTTTTGGGCGTCTTCCTGGGACTTTCACCAGCTTAGCGATGACGGTGTCACCATCCAACGCCGTCCCCAATCCCTTGTGAGAGACATAAAATCGTGGTGATCGGGTCAGATCGACTCCTTTGTTTTGGTTTTCCTCCGCTGTTGAAGACGGAAAAAACCAACCGTGACCAGCGGGATTCAGTTTGATCGTGCCGACAAATCCTTGCGATTTCCTTGCAGGAGCGGAGCGAGGTGCTTGTTTGGAATTTGATTTCTCGCTCACATTCACGTTCCCCAGCGAATAACGTCCTTTTTTTCCATACTCAATTTCTCCAAATTTTTCCATCTCCCGCAGAGTGTCTCGTAACTTCGGACGCTGCTTTCCGGTCAAGGCCATCGCTCGTGCGAGTTCGCTCTTATTCATCGGACGCCCCCCTTCTCCTCCAATCAACTGAAGAATACTTTTTCGCATCGGAGATGATTTCGATCGTTTATCAGCCATAGCAATATACTACCTTTTACACGAAATCTCACAACTCTTGATGAAATGAGTTTGCGTTCACTCAAAAAGTGGAATAATTTTGTATCTACAAAGTGGTGCCAAGAAAGCGAGGGGTTGCCAAGGTCACCAAAAGCATCCTAGTCTCCTCGCCACTGAAAAACATCATCGCTATCCAATTATGAATTATCTTACTCACTCCCCTTCTCGCAAGGGCTTTACTCTGATTGAGCTCCTCATCGTTGTGGCCATTATTGCCATTCTTGCCGGTCTTGGCTTTGGAGCATTCAAACTCGCTCGTAATGCAGCGAAAAGAGCTCAAGCCACAAAAACAATTTCTGACCTCATCATCGCCTCAGACGCTTTTTACGATAACTACAATTACCTCCCCCTCAGTAGCGGGGAGAATACCGACACCATCCGCAAGACTGACAATGAACTAATGGCTGTCCTCATTGGCTTAGACACAGGGAGTGCCAGTAACCCTGATTTAGAACAATTTTTTGAAGGTCAAAGAGCGAAAGGAAAAGGGACCAAATCCTTTGGCGGTCTCTACCAAACGAATAGCGAAGCTCTTCTCTATGGACCTTGGCAACAAAAACAGGAAGATGATAAACTCTATCGGATTGTTTACGATTATGATTTCAGTAACGACATCGAAGAGCCAGAAGGCATCGGGAACGAGACCATTCGTGGTTACCGCCAAATCGCATACCTCTTCGGAAAAGATGGCAAAGCGGGCCCTGGCGGAGCGAATGCAGATAATGTCTATAGCTACAAATCCAACTAAGAAACTTTTCGTAGTTCAACCTCCAGAAAGACCGCCGCTTCACTGCGTCGGTCTTTTTTTTATGGACCTCTTTTTATGCTTCCAAGAAGCGGAGGAGACTGACCTTAGCCCATCGAAATCTGACCGACGTGCTTCGCCCCTTCATCGACGCTCAGGGTACCCACTTTAATGTTTCCATGGAGGGTCGCTTTTTTGTGGAGCGCGAGATGGCCTTTGCATTGAATATCGCCTTCGACAAGCCCATCAATTTCACAACTTTTCACCTCGGCACCCTTTAAGAATTCCACTTTCGCACGTTTCTCAATCCGGAGTTTGCCGCACTGCACCTTACCCGTAATCCGGCTGTGCCTTCGAATTGTCAGTTCGCCAGAACACTCGGCCGCTCCCGTAAACTCCCCTTCCACAGTAAGATTATGGCACTGAATGATGGAGCTGGAGACGATTCCTTTCTTATGAATGAAGACCGTTCCGCGAGTCTTAATACGACTATTAAAGTCTTCTTTAATCTCGAAATCTTTCAGGGAAATATATGCTCCACATTTTGGACAGAGCGCGGAGGTAGAATTTTTTGAAGTGGGATGCGCTACCTCACAATCAAAACAAAGCACCATGCGATCATCTGGACCCGCTTCGCGCACCACAAACGGGATATCATCTTCCTTTTCCTTTGGTTTTTCTTCGGGTTCCGGAGCGATCTGAGGTGGTTTAGGACGCACTTTCACCGGACCAATGACGGGATGTGCCCCTGATCCTGGCTTTGTTTTTTTACGATGATTCAGACTTTCCGGATTCGGCTTTGTCTGTTGCTCCTGGAGGAGTGGCGGCTTGGGGCGAGGAGGAAGCTTACGCTTTGAGCGCGGCTTCAGAGCCGCTTGAGGGGACTGCTCAGGGGCCTTCTTCTCTTTTGGAGAGGGCGGCTTTGAGGACGAGGGAGCTTCTTTCTGCGGGGAATTGTCAGGAGAAGACTTTACGGTTGAGGGAGAACTCTCAGATGCAGCACGATTCTCAGTCGCAACGGCAATGCCGTTTTCGATTTTGAGATAGGACTGACAGGATTTACAAATCGTCGAAACCGCCAAAGGAGATTCCTTTTGACGGTTCGAGCAATTTGGACAAATGACCTCGAAAGGCCCTTTTTGTTTTTTAAAGAGTCCGAAAGACACAGGAAATATCTTCGGGGAGGGGTCGTTTATTTTTTAGGCGACATTGCGTTGGCGGCACGGCTACCTGCTTGCGGGTTGCCTGCGCCTCCCTTTGGAGCGGATGAGCCCTTCTGAGGACTCGCAGAAGGTGCTCCGACTTCAGATTTACCGACGAAGATGGCTCCAGGCTCAATGGAAAGGACCGCGCCTTTGATGTCACCAACCACTTCCGCGCTACTTTTAATCTCAACCCGATCGGCGGCAATAATGTTTCCATGAACCTTACCATAAACGATCACTGATTTTGTCTTCACCTCAGCTTTGATGTGTGCGTTTTCAGCAACGGTGAGAGATCCATCTGAAGCAATTTCCCCTTCGATACGACCATCAACGAGAAGGTCGTTCGCAAAACGGACTGTTCCTTTAATATGAACATCATTACTTAAAATGTTGCGCTGAGTTCCTCCGGCAGCTGGAGCAGAACTCGTATGTTGCGGCTGAGGAGCAGCGGCAGCTTGTGCAGGAGCAGCTTGTGGCGGCGTCGCAGCAGGCGCTGGAGCAGCGGCGGGTTGTGCTGGTGATTTAGCGGGCTCGGGAGCGGACTTGCTAGTGATTTTCTGGAACATGGTATTAAACGCTTCGTTTAGTGCTGATTTGTTTGTGCCGGATGAGATCTCTTTTGAAAAGACGAAATGCGGAAATCTGAAAAATCTATTTTGCCGGAGGAACCGTGATTGGTGCTCCAGGAGCTGGATCAGCCGGGATGGTAGGAGTAATAACACCCCCTGCGGCCCCTGGCGTGTCAGGTGTCGCCGGCTTGGCAGGCTCAGGAATCTCCACCTTTGGAGTCGGAGCACTGACTCCGACGATCTCCAGGCGATCTGTTGCCATTTTTTTAATGCCGGGGACCGGGCGATTCGCCAGATCTACCCCGATTTTTTCATAAAACCCTTTGGCCGCTTCGGGATCATTTTCACGGAGTGCAATGTCTCCGAGATTGAGCAAGGCCACCCCGTAAAGTTCATGAGCAAGAGACGCTTTTTCTACCACTTCTTGATAAACCGCTTTGGCATCGCTCACTTTTCCAAGCTGGAGGTAGTAAGAGCCGAGTGCCGCTTTGGCATTATAGAAAAGGCGGTGAGATGGATGATCTGCAATGAATTTCTCCAAAGTGGCCACTGCTTCATCCTTCTGTTGATCGTCCCATTGTTGTTGCGCGATTTTAACGAGGGCCGCTCCGGCTGCATTCGTGCCGCGATGCTCATCAGCCGCTGCACGAAGTTCGGAGATATCTTTCGCGCTACTGACTGCGGCGGAGGCTTCTTGCTCAGACACTTTTTTGAGTCCGCCCCATACAACGTATCCGATGAGACCAATGATCAGGGCGAGTCCGGCAATGATGAGCTTGGACTGATTCTGATCAAGAAATTGCTCTAAAGCGGAAGGACCGTGCGTAATTTCCCCAATCGCGCCCTCGGGCGTGGCGGTGTTTTCAGGAGTGTTCTCTGGCTGATCTGACATAGAAAGTAGTTAAGAGGAAGACGGTCCTAGCGTCTATGTCAGATGGAATCAAGGCTTTGTCTGGGGATTTGCATTTGGAATGTGCGAATCTTGGAACTAGAGTCCCCCCGCCGATGAGTAAGACAGTCTATGTAGTCGCTGGTGAAGTAAGTGGTGACACCCATGGAGCTGAGCTCATGGCCGCTCTGGGCCCTCAGGAATTTCGTGGCCTGGGCGGACCTGCAATGCGAAAAATCGGGGGAGAACATCTCCAAAATTGGGTCGATGAAGCGGCAGTCGTCGGAGTCTGGGAAGTTCTCCGCCGATATTCATGGTTCAAAAAACGATTTGCGGACACTCTCGCGGAAATTATCGCTTGGAAACCCGACCTTCTCCTGCTCATCGATTATCCGGGATTTAATCTCAGACTGGCCAAGCAGGTGAAAGCGAAATTGCCTGAGACCAAAATCGTCCATTATGTTGCGCCACAAGTGTGGGCATGGAATCAGAAAAGAATCCCCCAAATTGCGGCTTCACATGACCTCATGCTATGCCTCTTCCCCTTCGAGGTAGAGATTTTTGAAAATGCCGGACTCCGGGCAGTCTGCCCCGGGCACCCGCTCGTCGATGAGCTGGAAGCACAACGGAGCCATCTCGCACGCGCTCAAAAATTGGTCGGCCTCTTTCCCGGAAGCCGGATGAAAGAAGTGAGCCGACTCTTCCCTCTCATGTTGGAAGTCGTCAAGCTCGTCCGTTCCCATCACCCCGATCTCGCCTTTATCACCGCTGCCTCTTCCAAGAAAATTCAGCGTCTGATGGAAGATGCAGTCCAAGCAGAGCAGATGGAAGATGTGGTTAAAATTCAACTGGGAGAGAGTCAAAAGCTCATGCAAGAAGCCACCATCGGCATGGTGGCGAGTGGCACTGCTACGCTCGAAGCAGCTTACTATGGCATGCCATACTGCCTCGTCTATCAAGTGGCTTGGCCAACTTATCTTATGGCTCGGCAATTGGTCGATCTCGAACACATTGGACTCATCAACATCTTAGCAAAGGAAGAACTCGTTCCTGAATTCATCCAAGGAGAAGCCAATGTCTATGAAGTCAGCACCTGGTTACGTGAGATGATTCAAAAACCCGAAAAAAGACAGCACCTCACCCAGCGTCTGCTCAAAACGGCTTCCTCATTAGGAGGACCAGGGGTGCATGAAAGAGCAGCGCAAGAAATTCTCACCCTCTTATCAGAATGACCGACGGCATCATAGAAGGCAAAAAAATCAATGTGGGCGCAATTCTCAGTGGAATGGCTTTTCTATTAGTCGTTTCGATCTGCATCGCGCTCTACCTGGGAGCCAATGAGGAAATCGAAGAACGACCTCCCGCAGCCGGAGAGGTCACCATCTCAGAGATGGATGATTACCTCCATAAACTCACACATCTTGTGGGGCCACGCGATCTCACCACCTCATCGGGACAGGACGCCTTGCGATCTGTCGCGGCCATGATCGATGGCACTCTCGGCTCCTCGAATACTGGATTTAAAATTTTTAAGAAAGTAGATCCGGCCGTCGACCTCCTCTGGCAGACCCTCTGGATCGAAGCTGGAAATCAAGATGCCAAAAAAGTTGTCATGGTCAGTATCCCCTACGGAAATGAGGGTCACGAAGTGGCTTTTGCGCTCGGCTTTGGCGAATACCTCACGAAACATCGGCCAAACTATAAGCTCAAGCTGGTCTTTTACCCTCCTCTGCCGGAAGTCAATCGAGCCTGGTTAGTCGAACGCACGATCTCAAAACGAGAAACTCTCGCTGGGAGCATCTCGATCAAGTTCTCTAAAGCTGCCCCCCGCTGGGCCACCCTGTCATTACTTGGACAGGAAGATCGCGCTCTAAGAAATGACACCATTTTTAGAGACCTGAGCCATCGTCAATGGCTCGAAAATCTTACCCCCCTCACCTCACCCACCCAAGAACATGATGCCGAGTTCACCCTACATCTTGATCCCACCTCGCCTCGCGATGGCACTCCTGCGCGATTCCTCCGCATGCTCCCCGTGGTCAAGCTCGTCGCAGATGTTTTCCCTAATTTTTAGATTTTTGACCGCGCACAGGAGAGCAGGCAAAAAAAGGTCGTGGCTTTTCGTTGCACGAATTGAATAGATGAGTTTATACTAAATTCCTCGTCGTCGCTGGGCGATCTTAGCGACCTTGAGACAGAACCTGCGCATCGTAATATTGAGATCAAGACAATGGCTATCAACATGTCAGCACTAAACCCGGATCGGGCGACTTTAAATTTTCTAAACAGCTTTCCTGAAGCTTCACGTCAAAGGGGAGAGAGCCTACAAGAGGAAGGTGCCGTAACCCAGATTTTCGGGAACCATTTGTTCATTCAAGGTCGAGTAGAGGATCAATCTGGAACACACCGAACCACTCTGCGCCTTCAGGGAAACCGTTGGTTTGGCAGTTGCTCTGCGCCGGATGATGAAACCTCGGGAGCGGTCATGTTTGCCGCGATGTTAGAGCGTCTGCATCGTGGAGAAGACTTACCGGAATCGCCAAATGAGTTTGATGACACTCCCGTGATCGACCTCATCGAGGAAAAACTCGACCGGGACTTAGACGACAAGGAAGCAGAATTTGTTACCAAAGTTGAGAAACGCTACCGCCGCTACGTCATCGAAGGAGAAATCCATGATCATGACATGGTGCGCCTCAATCCACGTTGGGAAATTGCAAGCTACGAGCCCCTTGAGCTGTGGCCCGTCCCTCCTGGAGACATTATCGAATTTTGGAATTACCTCGCCTACGCATTCTATAAAAAGAAACTCCCATACCCGGACTTCATGGAATCCATTACGGACCTTGAGGGAGTGCAACAGCGCATGCGGGACTGGGAGCAAGAGCGCGAAGTCGCCGCGTGGTATGAGCGCATCGAGGATGTCAATGAACGCCCGCCACAGGAAATCGCAGTTGAAATAGAATTTCGCCTCATTTCCACCATTAACGAGGCACGTGTCGAATCTCGCGAAAAAGGGTCGGAATGGATTTCCCTCCGAGAAAAGGGAGAAGTGGAGCGCATTGTGAAAATGTTCGACGCCTCGGCCTTGCGCATGGACGCTGCTAGCCAGATTCTCTGGGAACACTTCCTACGCTATACCGAAAAGACCGGAGAACTCTACCTAGACTTGGAAAATGAAGACGCCTGTCGCTTCATGAACCTTCTTTTCCATCAACAGGAACTCACCGGTTACATGGTGAATCTCGACGAACGTCCCTTCAAAGTCGTCGACAAACCTCTCTGCTGGGAATGCGAAGATGATCCCATCGATCCCAATTCCTTCGCCCTGCAACTTGTGACGCAATCTGGTGAAAACGTCTCTCACTCCGTCCGCCTTCTCCCAGGCCGGACTGAACTTTATCAATCCGACGAAACGGTATTCCCTGGACCTTC
>CALGLJ010000138.1 GCA_937930235.1 uncultured Verrucomicrobiales bacterium
GCAGTGGCAAATACGGTGTGCGGAAAGCCGGTGAGGACAGGTTGTTTGTTCACACTTTCAAACCATACCCGAACCGGCTTTTCGTCTAGATTTTATAAAGGAATTTTACCTGAAATCGCCCTTAAGTCCGTGCCATTCATGCCTGGCATAAAATAACTATGGCATAAAATAACTAATCGCGCTACCGGTCCGAGATCTTGCTTTCTCAGACTCAAATTGTATCTGGCGTGAATGCCACTTATCTCACGGTGACCTCAAGGCGGAAGAACATCTGTTGCGCTGAGCTTGGCATGGGACCGACGGTGATTGTTTCTCGTCCTCCGACGGGGAGAGTTTCAGAGAGGAGTGCATCTGCGGATACCGATTGCCAGCTCGTCGGCAGAAGATTTGGCGATTGGAAAAGGGTGATGATGACATCATCGGCATTCACTATTCTCTCGAAAGATAAGGTGACGCCAGAGTCGTCTGCAGAACCTGTAAGCTGAGGCCCCTGAGATCCGAAAGCGTATTCGAGAAGACCTTCTGATGTTTGATCGCTCAAACTGAGTTGATCATCGGTGCCTGGATTCCCTCCTGGGGTGACACTGAGACGCCACGCGGTCGGTTCTGAAATATTTTCAGCTTCGTTAGGTTGGATGCGGATGAGGCTGTGTCCCTGACCATCTGCAGCCTCCGGCCAAGGATTCCCATCATTGTATCGCAAGGTTTCGATCACTTCGTCATTGGTGTCCAGATAACTGAGCGTCTCACCATCGTTATCGAGGCGACCTTGATAGTCAGAAGGACGAATCACAATTCGCTCATTCGCAGGAAGAGACGTGCCTACAGGGAAGGTGTAGGCGATTCCTTCAATAAAAGAGACTCCGCTGAGATCCAACGGGGTGTCTGTGAGGTTCAGTAGTTCGATGAATTCATCATTTTCGCTCGTGCCAAGAGGATTGTAGTGAATCTCGGAGATGGCCAAACGGCCTGCGGTTGCGACCGGAATAGTAGCAGGGGCAAACACGGCGGTAAATGTGGAGTCCGCAGTGAGAATTGGCGAAATATTAGCCTCGGTGCTGGTGGAGCTTCCTTGCCAACCCTGAAAGACAAAGCCCGGTTTTGCTTCTGCAGTTAGTCTGAGAGGGAATGTCGAGAAGTAAGATCCCGCTTCTCGGCCGGTGGTGACCCGAAGCCCATGAGCCCGGACGACACCCATGCTGTCATCTGAGCTATTGAGAGTGACATTGACGAAATTTGGAAGTGAATGAGTGGCGCGGATCGCATCCAGGGCTCCCTCGAGGCGGAGGCGCGGGAAGGCACGAATGAAGCTCACGCTTTCTTCCCACTCGGTCATGCTCTCGGCGACGAGGTCTGCGTGTGCGTTAAAATCAAAGGGTTCAGGGCGATTCACCTTGGCGCGACGTCGGCGAAAAAACTCAATGGTATCTGGCATTTCACTTCGAATTTCAGCCGCAGCAGCATCAATGATTCCCTCCATGCGATCGCTGTCAGCGAAGAGGTTACAATAGGCTGCCGTGTACTGGACGACTTCCTCCCAAAAGCGGATATCATCACCGCCCATTTCTAGGCCACCTTGCCATAAAATCCGAGACCAGGTAACGGGAGGATCAAAGTCATCCTCAAAAATTTGCGCGAAGAATTTAAAACTGGAGTCATAATCATGGAGGCTGATCCGGCGTGGCTCGGAAGGGTCTGCAGAGGTCCAGGTTGTGACAAAACGATCGAAGCGATGAGCTTCCATGGAGTCTCTGAGCGCGTCATCAAGGAGGGATTCATTGACTCGGCGGAGTTGATCAACGCGCTCAATGGCGTCACTAGCAGTGGGGTTTTGAAAATCCCTAAAGCTACTAAAGAAAAGATTTCCTCCACCTGAAGCTGTCCTGGGCGTGACAGGGGGAGTGAGGTCAAAATACTCTTCCACAAATTCCCGATCATCATCTTCACGAAGATTGAGATGACCGATGTATTCTCCATTCAGGTAGGCCACACAGGGTCGATAGCCCTCGTAGTCGACGTCTGCGATTTGATCAGTGCTGAGGAAGCGAGAGAAAATGCCATCTCTGAGACGAGCATTTGCAAAATCCTGGGAGGTGTTTCTGAGTAAAATGCGTGAGAATTTTGTGCGGCGAACCTTGTCAGGGAAAAAGCGGTGGCTCAGTTCGCTCTTACCGTATCTCGCCCGAGCAAACATCTTTCCGTTAAGTGGGGGAATGCTTGCGCTGTTGCGGCCTGTTTCGCGGAATTCGACATACTGGCTGATGGGGTGAGATCCATCGGTTTCTAAAAAGTCAAAGCGGACACGTCCATTGATAAAGAAGCTCCCGTAGAGTTCATCACGGGTGAAAAACTCGACAGGCTGTAACCCTTCGTCAATGACGAGATCTGCCGTTAAAATGACGACAGGCAGGTCATGATCGACATTGAAGAGAAAGGTGCGGGAGGCGATGAGGCTTTCTTGTCCATTTTCAAATGAGACCGCTTTCAAGGCCACGCCTTTCATCACTGCTTCAGGAAAAGCGAGAGGAGTCGGCGGATTGACTGTGATCGGACTGGTATAAAGCGGAGAGGATATCGTCGGATTCGTGCCATCTAGGGTATAGCGAATTTCAATGCCCGGATCAGCACTGAGAGTGACGGTGACTGGGTCTTGGTAAATCCCGGATCGCTCGCTGACTTTTGGTAAACTGACAAGAGAGAGAAAGGCATCAGTATCATCATTAGCCGCTCCGATAGTGGGATTAGGTAAGTATGCAAGAGAGCCATCCGAAAGCCGACCGAAGGATACATTGAGTCGCTGTCTTTCGAAATCTATTTGATCGACAGTGTTTCCCGCAGGGTCTGTGAGCTGGACCATTTCGCCACCTGCGGAGAGCTTGAAGTCAGCGCTGAGTCCTGAGTCTGAGCCGTCCGCGATAATGAGGAGAAAGCCATTGGCTGGAATGGTGGTCCCGCTCTCTAAGAGTTAGCGACTCGGCGAATCATTATCTGAAATCCCATAACCACTGAGATCAAGATCTGAGCTGGTGAGATTCCGAAGCTCAATGACATCCGGAAAGCTCTCGCCATTATCAGGAGTGTAAGCGTCTGAATTTGAAGCTAAGAGTTCGTTGATCACCAGTTCTGAGCTGGTGAGTTGACCTTGGGCTGAAAATGGAAGGCCGAAGATAAGGCCTCCCAGACCCAATGTTTGAATGAGCTGTTTCAGTGCTGGCATGATGGTATCTTGCTTTTGGAGCTAGCGGGCTACCTCCAAAAGGCTCTCTCCCTTGGGTAGAGACCCTCTTGCGGATCGCGCTTTTTACTGCTTTGAAATCATTCTCAGACTTCATGATCAAGTGTTAGACACTATCATACGCTGGCATCAAATGCGAGCCAAAGGATGCACCTATTCACCTTGAGAAAGGCAAAAAGATTGGACCGAATGGGCGCTTTTTAACGTGACTTAAGCTGGCAACCTTCTATTCCGATTCCTCCAAGAGCTTAAACAACTCAGAGTCGGTCGAAAGAATGACCGTCGTTTTGTTATCGAGGACATCATCGTAAGCTTCAAGCGTCTTCACAAATTTGTAAAAACTCTCGCGCTCAGGCGTCCCGCCATAAGCCTCGGCGTAGATACGTGTCGATTCCGCATCAGCTTCACCCAAGATTGACTGAACCTTTTTGTAAGCTTCTGACTCGATCTTCTTCACTTCACGCTCCATCGTCCCCTTAATCCGAGCCGCTTCACCCGCGCCCTCAGAGCGGAATCGCTCCGCAATCTGCTGACGCTCCGAAATCATCCGCTGATAAATCTGAGGGGCGACTTCATTGTTGTAGTTGATTCGTTTGAATCTCAAATCGAGCAAGGTAATTCCGAAATCCACAAGCTTCGCCTTTGCTGTCTCAAAAACATTCTGCTCAATCTTCCGGCGACCTACCTTGATTTCTTCAAAATCAATTTCCTTCTCAGCCTGAAGATCAGTCGTAGCCGGTTTACGATCTTTCGTCGATCTCACCACCTCAATCAGATCATGCTTCGCAACCGCATTCCGAGTCTCTGACCCCAGAATATCATCAAGGCGAGAAAGAGCACTTCGCTCGTCACGAAGTTTTTGGAAATAGGCAAGAGGATCAGAAATTCTCCATCGCGCAAAGGTATCAACCTGAATGTAGGTCTTATCACGGGTAGGCATCTGCGAACTCACGCCATCCCAGGCTAAGACACGCTTCTCGATCACATTCACTTTCACCACGAAAGGGATCTTAAAATGAAGTCCGGCCTCATTCACGAGTTCACCCACGGGTTTTCCAAATTGAGTCAAAATGACCTGCTGATCTTCACGTACGGTGTAAATCGTACCCGTTACAAAAAGGAGAATAATCACCACGAAGGCGAAAATCATAAATCCAATTGCTTTTTTCATCGAGCACCTCCCTTTCCGTTGAGGGCATTGTTAAGATCTAAAAGAGGCAACGGTTTACTAGCCTCTCCATTCATAATGACTTTGCTTTTTAACAGCGGTAGAACCTCTTTCATTTTCTCGAGATAGAGACGCTTTCGTGTGATCGCGGGTGCCTTTTGATATTCTTTGAAGAGTGCTAAGAAGCGCTCGGCATCACCCGTCGCTTCATTGACTCGCTGAAGACGATCTCCCTCAGCACTACTAATTTTCTGATCAGCCTCACCACGCGTTCTTGGTACTGCTTTGTTGTAAAGACCATTGGCTACGTTGATTTGCTTCGCTTTATCCTGCTGAGCTTGGTTGACCTCGTTAAAGGAAGACTGAACCGGTCTTGGAGGGTTCACGTTTTTCAATTGGAGCTGATCGATCTGTAAGCCAAGTCCATAAGAATCGACTAATTCTTGCAACTTCACCAAAGCGTCCACTTCAATTGATTGACGACCAATCGTGATCACCTCATCCACGGTGCGATCTCCTACAACTTCCCGCATCACTGACTCTGAAGCATCACGCATCGTGTCCTCAGGGTCACGAACTTGAAAGAGATACGCCTTAGGGTCACTAATCCGATATTGCACCACCCATTCCACCAGAGCGGAGTTCTTATCGCCCGTGATCATGGTTTGCTCAGCTTCCCATTCCCGAGGACGACTTTGATAGGAATTCGTGGCACCCTTGGTCCCAAAGCCAAATTCCATCTTAAGGGTCCGCGCGACCGGAATGACCTTCTTGGTCTCAAACCAGAAAGGCAATTTAAAATGAAGTCCCGGCTCAGCCGTCCGGTTAAACTTTCCAAAACGTAAAATCACCGCCTGGGAATCTGCCGGAACGGTAAAGTAACTTGTTAACAACCCCGCGACCACGATGATCCCAGGAATGATCAGACCTGCGCGCATCCCCAACTTTCGCAGGGCCTGACGCGCAGCGCCTTTATCAATTCGAATCTCTGCCATAGGAGCTGAGACTCATCGTTAATCCTCTAAGCAGCAATGAGAATTTCAGCTTACTTTTCTACGGAAGGAAAAAAGATTGGATCGAATGGGCGCTTTGTCATGCGATTTAAGCCGGAGACAAAACCAAGAAACTAACGACCTCAGTGAGGAAGGATGGAATGCCTTACCAAGGCACACGGACAGATCAATTATTTTATGCCGAGCATGAAATCGTTCGACCAGGCACTAATTACCTAATGAAGGGAGGATGAGAGGTGACTCTAAATCTTCCAATTTCTTATTCAGTCGTTGCGTTAGGTAATCTTTTGATTCTTGAGGGAGTTTCGCGGTATCGGCAAGCTCCAATAATCTCGGTAGATTTTCGTGAGATGCGGTAGTCGTCAAA
>CALGLJ010000139.1 GCA_937930235.1 uncultured Verrucomicrobiales bacterium
GTGGTATGGACTCGGCTTACTTCCATTGAAGAAGCAAACACATTTTCTATTGAGGAATCTGCGCCAGGATTCGCAGGGCAAGTCCGAGTCGCTTGGTGGCCTGAATCATCGCCAAACCTCACTACCACAAGTGCATGGACAACGGTGGGTCCTAGCACGGATTACGCCACCCAGTTCGAGCTAACAGGCCTAGACTCTAATACACGCTACCTAGTACGATCAGAAACAAGAGCTAATGGGAGTTCCCCTATTTCATCGAACAAGATGGGGAAATTTATTACCGCGCCTGCTCCAGACGACATTGTGGAAGTGCTTGCAACAGTTGTAACTTGTCAAGGGATTGATTCAGCGGACTCCGCCACGAATGGCCATAAAGTCTATGACGAGATGAGTTTGCTCAACCCCCACTTTTTCGTCCATACCGGAGATATTCTTTATTATGATCGCCGGGTTGAGAATGTGCCAAACAATTTGACCCATCCTTTTTCTGACTCTTTACCAAAAGCCCGCCAGCGCTGGAATCGCATGCATTCTTTCACCTGGAATCGTGAATTTGGTGCAAATTTTGGCTCCTATTACATAAAGGATGATCATGATACCTTGAGGGATGATAGCTGGCCTGGTCAAACTTTTGGGCAACTGACTTTTGCTCAAGGTCAAGCAACCTTCCTTGAACAACTGCCAACAGGTCCTCTTCCTTATCGAACCATCCGGTGGGGCAAAGATTTACAAATCTGGCTTCTTGAAGGGCGCGATTTCCGGAGTCCTAATAATATTGCAGATGGTCCGAATAAAACAATCTTAGGTGCAACGCAAAAGGCGTGGTTAAAGAGCACTCTGGAAGCTTCTGATGCCTCTTTTAAGCTCGTCATTTCTGCTTCGCCAATTGTTGGCCCAGATCGTCCAACTAAAAGAGATAATCATTCTAATTCTAACTTCCGTAATGAAGGCGATGAGCTTCGTCAATTCATCTCAAACATTCCCAACGCTTACATTGTGAATGGTGATCGTCATTGGCAATACGCGTCTATAGATCCGGCTACGAAGTTACGAGAATATGGATGTGGTCCGATTAACTTTGAACATTCGCGAACTGGAGGTGGGGTAACTTTTCAGCCAGAATTTCATAGCTTCTTTGCGGCACGCGGAGGTTATCTCTCGATTCTAGTCAATCGCCAAGGAGCAAGTCCGCAAGTGACTTTCCGTTATCATGATATTGATTTGACAAACCCAATGACCGGGATTGCCACAATTGTTTATGAAGAAACTTTGCGTCTCTCAGACGTGGGATTGGTCACTCTGACTCGTGATAATATTGAAAATACGATCAAGTTAGAAACGATGTCTAACATCGATAAATTTTACCACGTAGAATCAAGTGAAGATCTTCTGAATTGGGAATTTGTAGAGTTGAATAGAGAAGGGCGTGGAAGTCTAATTCGTTTTGAGACGGAACTCGAGAATGATAAGTCTCGCCTCTTTTATCGCTTCATAGAGACTGATGAGCGGATCAATGAGAATCCAGGATTCTTAGCTCCTCACACCGTAGCAAACCAAGGATCTACCTTTAACTCGGATCAGATTAACCGTTCACGCTTTGTCGCTGACTTAGTCTTTCAAACTCCAGCCGATTTAGATGCGACCACTGAAATGCTGCTAGTTGAAATAGGTGGCGGCACTCGTGGTACTGGCGTGGCGATCGTAGATGGGAAGCTTGTGGTGACAGCAGGACAGATTAATGCTGATATCATCAACTACACAGGTGACAATTTACTAGATCCTGATACCCGATATTCCCTACGAATTACCGCTCTTGCCGATGCCGGCTCGAATCCCGAAAGCTTCCAAGCTGATTTTTGGAAAGCAGGAGATGCATCAAGCATAACGATTATACAACAGGCGGGACTAGCCCTCGATGGTTTCTCGGGTTCTGATATCGGCGGGTTAGGGGTCGTCGGTGAAACCATTTTTAGTTCAGGTCTACCCTTGCCTACCACCGCACCACCGGCAGGCACAATTAGCTCCTTTGCGATCTATGATCCGACTGCAGCTACAGCAGATGCAGTGCTACCTGATCAACCCACTCCTTAACAACCTGTTGAAAAATCGACGACATTTGAACATATAAAATAAAAATCAAACACAAAAAAACATGAGAGATTTTTAAAACAATTATTTTACGATTTTCCTCAAAAAAATTGTATAAATCTCTTTTAAAGATATATCAAATCTACACATTAAAATTAACAATCAAAATCATGAAAATAACATCAACTCTAATATTAGGAAGTTCTCTTTGCTTTACCTCTTTAGCCTCCTCAGCAACTCTTCTCGCGAGCTGGGATGCCTTTAGTAATAGCTCAACAACGGCCACCAATGGCTTCATCGGCAACGCTGACCCTAATATCGCTGCAGACAACACGGCCTCCGGCATCACTGCTACTTTGTCAGATGAAGGTGGCACTGGCACTGATGACATCGTCCGTGATACCCGGACAGGAGCAGCTAGCACTGACGGGACCTTTGGCTCGTCATTCTCAGGAGCATCTACTACGGTAGGGCAACTTCGTCTCGGAAATATCGTAACAGCGAGTGCGGATGGTGACGTCTTCCTTAATGTTTCAAATACAGACGGCACAGGGCAAACAATCTCATTTGCAGGTGTATTTTTTGATTACAGATCTCAAACGGTGACTAACGACGTGAATGGTACGTTGGTGTCTGGCCTTGTTACTCACAATACGTATAGTATATCATTCGAGAATACTACTTTAGGCACCGCTGCAGTCTTTTTAGGCTCTGGAGCAGTAGCTAGTGATAACTCTTACACGGATGTCGACGTTGATGCGAGTGCGGTCTCACTCGCCGACGGGGAAAATGGGCGTTTCATTATCACCTTCGGCGGCTCAACTAGTACTCAATCCAGCTCGTTTCTGGACAATCTCGGATTTAGTGGTGATTTTGTCTCAATTCCTGAGCCTAGCTCACTTGCACTCCTCGCCCTCGGTGGCCTCGCTCTCGCGCGACGCCGTCGCGCCTAGTGCGCTGCCAGCGCTAAAGCTCCGGGTTCCTCAAGTAAATTTTCTCCAGAGATCGTAATGATTGTCATGGAGAAAAAATACATTGTTCGGCTGAGTGATGACGAACGATCCCCTCCGTGAACTCGCGAACGATGTCGCTTGGCATTCTCTCAATGCCGATGCGCGCACCGGAGTCAGGGGAGCAAAAGTTTTATCCATGAATGATCTTGCAGAGAAAGGCATGCGCGAAATTTCTTTCGTCGGTTCTCTGGAAAC
>CALGLJ010000140.1 GCA_937930235.1 uncultured Verrucomicrobiales bacterium
CTCATAAGATGGATTTACGCCTCCAACGAGGCTAGAACAATCGTTCCTTATTGGAACCCAAAACGGCTGCGTGATGCAATCTGAAGCTACGTCTGGAACTCCGCCTCTCGGTAGATGATTCCGTGAACAAGATAAGGCATCACGCAGCTCTCCCAGCCTCCAAGTCCGAGCAGCATCTTAGATCTTACGAATCTGTTTTGATGAGACTGTGACTCTTCCGCTGAGAGATGTTTTGAGTGCCTTTTCGGACAATCAATTAACCTATGAACACTAATAATAAATCCGCATTCACACCAGAGTTCTTTCTTGGAATCGACGTCGGCAAGCCTGACCTCTTCTGCCATCTTCTCGGACCAAACGAAGCCGTCGCTCGCCGCTTTGATAACACCGATCGCGGCATCGCAGAACTCATCGCTTGGCTCGAATCCTTTGCCGCTCCCATTGAACTCACCGCCTGTCTTGAGCAAACTGGACACTATGGATTTAAGATCGCCAAAGCTCTTCACAACCATCAAATCCACAGCCTCTTTCTTGTAAACCCCAGACAGATCAAAGCCTTCGGCCAGCAAAAGCTTCGGCGCAATAAAAGCGACACTGCAGATGCCAAACTCATCGCTCGATTCCTCCAATCAGAGCACGCCGAACTCCGTCCTTGGAAACCCAGAAGCATTGAAAATGAAAGAATCACCGAGCTAAGCCGATACTCCGAAACCATCGTGCAAGAAGTCGCTAAACTAAAAACCAAATGCGAAGCCGCTCGCGAACCGGCCATTCAAAGATCTCTCAAAAGGCGGATCAAAATTGGCGAAAAAGAAATTGCGGACATCCGAAATCGCATCACCAAACTCATCAACTCAAAAGCCGATCTCAAGGAAGACTATGATCTCGTCGCCAGCATCCCAGGAATGGGCGAGATCAGCTGTCAGATCATGATGGCAGAACTCCCTCCCATCGCTGACTTTCGCAATGCCCGGGAGCTTGCTGCTTGGGCCGGAGTCACTCCGGGACATCATGCCAGCGGATCATCTGGACGCACCACTACTCCCATCACCAAAATCGGGTCTGCACATCTTCGCCGCGCCCTTTTCATGCCCGCGATGAATGCTCGCGTCTTCAATCCCCTCCTCAAAGAGTTCGGAGATCGGCTCCAAGAAAACGGTAAAAAGCGGAAACAAATCATCATCGCGATCATGCGAAAACTTCTCCACCAAGTTTACGGAATTTTGAAATCCAGAGAGCCTTACAACCCCGAAAAAAGAGGATTTATCAACCCAACAAAAGCCTAGAAACTATAAGAAAAAATCACTCACTTTTACGTTGATTTTTCATCGCAGCATCTTGGATGATGATCTGGACATCCATGAAGAATAAGGTTGATCGCCCTGTTCACAGAATCCTTTTTCTGAAGTTGCAGATTTTTCAAACAAGAAGAAAATGGAGTATCGATTGAGAGGTATGAAAATGAATTTAAACATCCTACTGGGAATGGCGCTGAGTTTATCGCCATGGCATCTGGTGCATGCTGCGCCGCATCTGAATGGTATCGAGAGCTTGAAACGTCTGGAGGCACAAGTGAAGGAGGTGGCAAAGAAGGCGATGCCGACAACGGTGTCACTGATCTCGCCAGATCAGGCAGGCTCGGGCAGTGGGGTGATCGTCTCGCAAGATGGACTCATCCTGACGGCGGCGCACGTGGTGCAGGGCTATCGAGAGATGATTGTGGTCTTCCCTGATGGGAAGCAGGAAAAAGCCCAAGTATTGGGTGCCAATGAGTCTCGAGATTCGGCAATGGTTCAGATTCTGGGTCAGGGGCCGTGGCCTTTTTCGGAAGTAGGAGATTCCGATGAGCTGAAAGTAGGAGATTTCGTGGTAGCGCTGGGCCACCCGAAGGGCTTTGATCCGACCCGAAAGCCTCCGGTAAGATTTGGCCGCATCATGACACGTCATGGAATTGGTTTTTTGACGTCAGACTGCACCTTGATTGGAGGAGATTCCGGCGGGCCGCTGTTTGATATTTCGGGCAAAGTCGTGGGGATTCATTCTCACATCGCTCCAGATAAATCGATTAACAATCACGCTGAGATTTCTGGTTTTAAGCGCTCTTGGGAGAAGATGAAATCCGGGAGAGTCTGGGGGGCTCTCGGAGTTGATCGACGGGCTGATCGGAATCGCCCGATTCTGGGAGTCTTTTTAATCACGGGAGAAGGTGGGGCGATGAGAGTGGATCAAGTTCCTAAAAACTCCCCGGCGGAGAAAGCAGGGCTTCAGGTGGGCGACGTGCTTCTCAAGATTCAAGGAGAACTCCTCCGCGATGATCAGCATGTGCAGGAGGTGTTGATCGATTATGAACCTGGTGATGAGATCAAGGTGGTAGTAAGGCGAGACCAAGCAGAGGTTGAAACTTCTCTCGTGCTAGGCTCTGCTCGTCTGATGCGCCGCAGCCGTCGTTAATTTTAACTTTTTTGAATGATGAGAACGTTAACAACTCTTATATTTTCCGGCCTGACGGCCCTCGTTTCCGCACAAGCTTTTCAGCAAGAAATTCCTGACAAAGATCAGAAAATTGCGAACGAGCAAGCGGTGTCCATATTCACTTCGGTCAGAGAGGTGACCCGCCCTGTCGCACAGACGGTGTTTCCGATCTACTCCTATCGTCAGCAGATTGCCTACGGGGTTTCTCTGGGAGAGGGACGCTTGCTGGCAAAGTGGAGTGAGCTTGCCCGCGCTCCTCATCTCTATCTTGCGAACAAGGATGGGCAGGGCCTCGTGGTGAAGCCGATCGGAGTTTATCCCGAGCATGACCTTGTCGTGATCGAGGCGGAGGGATTCGAAGCTCCGAAAGCGAAATGGGCTGATGGAAGTGATCTCGCAGCAGGTTCTTTCCTCGCGGCAGTGGATGCGCGTGGGGAAGCGCAGGCCGTAGGCGTGGTGAGCGTCCCCGCTCGCAGTCTACGGGAGGAAGATCAAGGATTTTTAGGAATCAGCATGGCCCATGAAGCGGTGCCAAACGGCGTTTTAGTAAGCGGGACGGTGCGCAATTCTGCGGCACATCGTATTGGGATTGAAGGAGGAGATTTGATTCAGAAAATCAATGACCAAGAAGTCGATGGATTCTATGAGCTTTCTTCCATGTTGCGCCGTCTAAAAGTTGGAGAGAAACCTAAAATTCAAGTGCTCCGAGAAGGTAAAATCCTGACCTTTCAGCCGACTCTCGGAGGGAGAGAATTAGAAGAACTCCCAGAATCTGGCCAGCTCCGAGAAATGGATCGAATGAGTGGCAGTCAGAGCGCTCGGAGAGATGATTTCCCGAATGTCTTACAGAGCGATATGGAGCTGGAAGCGCAGCACAATGGCATGCCTGTGGTCGATATGGACGGGCGCATTGTCGGCATGGTCATTGCTCGCGCCGGCCGGATCAGCACTTTGATTTTACCAGGGGAACTAATCAATCAGGTGTTAAAGGAAGAGCCCATTCCCGTCGCTCAACGAGATTGGGTCCCACGTCGCCACCGGCAGTTGCAGCCAAGGCGGGGTCAGCGGCGAGGTCAGCATCGTCTGGAGCCCATCGAACCTCAGATCGAGCAAATGAGGCACGCCTTGGAGCAGATCGAACGATTCTTGGGCCGCTGATTTCTCCCTCTCAGGTCAATCTTTTCGATCTTCGTCGGGATCTTGATGCTCGCCGGGATAGTCCATGTAGTCATCGTCATCGGTGATGGGCTCGCCATCGTCGATTTCATCCTCAAAGTCATCCTCGTCGACTTCTGCTTCGTCGTCAGCGGGGTCGGCTAGGAGGCGTTCCATGCGCTCTTCTTCTTCTTCTTTTTCCAAACGGTTCTTCTTTTTTTCGTGGAAATAAGAGAGCCAAATACACAGCTCATATAAGAGACACATTGGGCCTGCGAGTAACAAGAGCGTGAAAGCATCTGGGGTCGGTGTAATCACCGCCGCAATGACCACGATCGCGAGGATGGCATAAGCACGAGTATCTCGCATCATACTGTGGCTCAGGATTCCTAAATGAACCAGCGTCATCACAATGACTGGGAGCTCAAAGGACAGCCCAAATATAAGGACAAACTGGGTAGCAAAGCCAATATAGTAACCAATGCGCCAGTCATTGGCGATGCCCAAGCTAGCACTCCAATCATAGAAAAAGGTTAAAACACGTGGGAGAACGAAAAAGTAAGCAAAAAAGACCCCCGCTAAGAAGAGCCCAAAACCGATCGCCATGGCAGGCCAGAGCGCTTTACGCTCCTCCTCCTTGAGGCCGGGAAGGACGAACTGGAGAATGAAATACAAGAGGAAAGGAAAGGAAACAACGACTCCTGCAAAGAAGGCCAACTTCATCGTGAGCATGAAGGCCTCGGTGGGCTTGAGAGCGCTCATGAGGCGAAGATTGCCCGAAGCATTCAAATCAGCGGAAGGCTCTTTGACCAAGAGTTTCAACGCGAGATCCTCCGTATCCTGCTCCGTCTCAGGAAGGGCTTTGATAAACTCTTCGCGTCTTTCTTTCGGGAGCTTTTGCGCTGCTTGGTAGACGATCGCCGCTCGAGTGAGAGGACGGAGCCGGCCTTCGTCTAATTCTGACCACCACCGCTCAGATAACTCTGGATGATAGGCCTCCAGCTTAGGAGCTACGGCGGCGAAAGACAGCGCCTTTTCCCAATCTTCCAAGAGAATATCGTCCGGAAGCGCTTCGGTATGTTTCATCACCCAGACCTCCTCAATCGGCTTGCGCAAGATATCCATGAGAACATCTTTAAATCCAAAACAAGCAACCATCGCAATGATCAGCGTCATCACAATCCTTGTAATGACAGCACGGAGATCCTCCAAATGCTCCAAAAACGGCTTTTCGGCTTCTGGGTTCGCCTGATCCCGAAGTTGAAATATTTTGTTCAGAAAAAACATTCGACGGGGATTTGAATACGCAGGAAATCGCTGAGGACAACTGTAAAGATGAAACATCTTCATTCACCGGAGCGCGGAATTGCATCCAAATGAAACAATGCTTAATTTCAAACCGTGCCAGAATTATCGATTGAAGAATTGAGAAATGCCATGCCGGAGGACGGTTTATTCGCCGAGCGGGAGTGGCTTTGGTCTCCAGAACCCTTCCTCCTGACTAAGGGGCAACGGAAAGTTCTCAATGGTTTAGGGCATCCATTGCGCCGTTTCCAAGAAGCGAGTGATGATATTTATCGCCAAAGTGCCACGGGGAATCTGCCAACATGGATTTCCGAAGTCTTGGACGTGGGTAAACCGATCTGGATGGTGGAACAACAACGCGCCGCTCGTGATGAAATGCCCAGAGTGATCCGCCCCGACTTACTCCTCACCGATGACGGCTTTGCCATTTCTGAGCTGGATTCTGTGCCCGGTGGCATCGGAGTCCTCGCATGGCTCTCGAAATGCTACGCCAAGGCAGGCTTTGAAATTTTTGGAGGTGAACGTGGAATGCTAGAAGGATTCCAGTCCCTTTTACCCGAAGGTGGAGAGATTCTCGTGTCCGAGGAATCTGCCGATTATCGCCCTGAAATGGAATGGCTTGCCGCCCAGCTCGGAGAGACCTTTTCCGTCATCGCAGCCGAAGAATGGGCGGGAGGAGACCAAAAAGTATATCGCTTTTTCGAATGCTTCGATTGGGAAGCCATCCCACGCGCTAAGGAACTTGCACAGCGAGGAAAAGTGACCCCCCCGTTTAAACCTCATCTTGAAGAAAAAATGTGGTTGGCCTTGTTCTGGTCACCTGCAATGAAGAAAATTTGGGAAAAAGAACTCCGTGGAAGTCACCTTCAGCGATTAAAAGAGCTCATCCCCTACGGCTGGGTTGTCGACCCAAGTGACATCCCTCCACATGCTGCTCTCCCAAGACTAGAAGTGGGTTCATGGGATGAAGTGGCAGAATTTAGCCAAAAACTCCGTCGCCAAGTTCTGAAAGTGAGCGGCTTTAATGAACTCGCTTGGGGATCACGCGGAGTCATCATTGGACACGATGTGTCGGGTGATGAATGGAAATCCGCCATGGCGCATGCACAAGACAGCTTCGACCTTCAACCGTGGGTGCTACAAGAATTTGCAGATGCGAAAATCATTGAACACCCCTACTTCGATCCCGAAACTGGAGAGCGAAAAATGATGCAAGGACGTGTCCGTCTCTGTCCATACTACTTCGTAGATGAAGCTGGGAAGACCTCATTAGGCGGATGTCTTGCCACGATTGTCCCAGCGGATAAGAAAAAAATTCATGGAATGAGAGACGGAATCCTAGTCCCATGTATGTGATCTTCAAAAAATGAAATAACGCCACCGCTATCCCACCTATCCGCAACACCCGGTCTCACTGCGGATTTTTGAATCACTCCCGCATCACGAACACCCGTCCCCTTCCGCTCATCAACTTCTTTCCCAACTTCAATCGCATCCGCCCCATCTCCTCGCGGTAACGCTCGGACACCTCCTGCACAAATCCTTCACTCCCCAACACCACCCCGCAACTCATCGCCCGAATCCGATTCTCCCTCAACTTGAGGCCTTCCTTCAGCTTCACCTTTGTCATCCCCTCAACACTCACTCCTTTCCTCTTCGACTCTCGCTTCTCTCCCGTTTTCGGACCCTTCTCTGCCACTGAAACTCCCTCTTCATAGAGCCAACAACGATAGATCGAACTCGCTTTCGTCTCCCATGCATCTTGCGGTGCCTCCACTACCTTACAAAGCCCTCGCCAAGCGCGCCGACTCCCACTCATCGCCTCCCCATACCCCGTCCAC
>CALGLJ010000141.1 GCA_937930235.1 uncultured Verrucomicrobiales bacterium
TTTTTAGGTTACTCAATCCCATGACGCAACCTCCAAGACTCAAGACTGCGAGTGATAAAATCAACCAGCACAGCGCACGAGATATCCTAGGATTTTGAATCGTAACAGCAATCACAGAAAGGGTTGCGAACCCAAAAATGATGGCACCCATCCAGATATCCTGGACCGGCGTGATCCGCTCTACGAAGGAATCTAGTGATCGTTTGTCGATGATCCCTGAGAAACTAAGAAAGACATTCCACCTCGGACTCGACGTTCATAAAGCAGAAACCGTCATCGCCATCCTCGAATCTGACCGCGATGTCGAACCTCGGCACTACGGCTTTATCGCTACCACCCTACACGTCCCGAACGAGCCATGCGACTTTTCCAGCGCCTGAATTCCACTCACTCCCCCACCATAAAGCCATTACAGATACAAGAATTGAGAACCATCAAACTTAAATTATGCCCGGCACAAAATTACGGCACAAAATTATTCGCTATTAAGCATTCAGAAACTACAGGCCAAATCAGATAGTGACCAGTTCTACCTTGTGGCCATCTGGATCAATCACAACAGCCCTTCTTCCCCATTCACTATCAGAGGGGTCTTGGAAGACCTGCTCTCCTTCTAATTTGATCTTGGACACACAATTGTCCACATCTGAAACGCGGAAACCAATTCTCGAACCGTGCGTGTTCGGAAATTTTGAATTTTGAGGGTAAATCTCGAAAACAGAATGCTCTCCTTCACAAGCTAAGTGCTCTGGTCCCTTTCCGTGGCGGTGCCGAATAAATGATAAGCCGATGAGCGAGTAGAACGCTTCTGCACGATCCAAATCTGCTGACCGAATAACGACTAAATTTATAGAAGGCGACATTACTGATTTTTTTAGCAGACCCTATGGCTGCCGGTTGAGCTCGGCGGAGCGTTTTAGGTCGATTGTTTATTGATTGAAAAGCGATGCGTCTGGTTCAAACCGTGAGCTATCTCGCACAGAACGAAACCTATCCAACATCCATTGTATTAAAAATGAAAACGAATTCAGATGCATTAAAGACACTCTACCTCGGACTCGACGTCCATAAAGCAGAAACCGTCATCGCTATCCTCGAATCTGACCGCGATGCCCAGCCTCGGCACTACGGCTCTACCGCCATCACCTAACACGCTCTCGTAGGAACCATGCAACTTTTCCTGCGCATGAATCCCCCTAAACCATTACAGATAAAGGCATTGAAAATCATCAGACTTGAATTACGTCTGACAGAAAAATTGCGTTTTTATATTCAGAATCTTCGTAATAAGCTATCTTCAACTGTTGATTGATAAAACGTTTCGAAATTTTTGATAATGCTCCTTCGGAATTTCTTTTGAAAATTCTGCGCGACCAATCTTATCGATCCAAATTTCACAATCAGTAATTCCAAGCTGCTTACAGAGAGACGAAATTTCTCTAACAAGTTGCCCCTCTACCTTCCCCTTTACCGCTCTGGTATTACTCTGTCTAACCGCAATGGCTTGCTCCGCGAATATGCGTAAGATGATTTTCACTTCTTATTATCGCTGAACGTAGAGTCCATAATAAATCCCGACTAGGATGAAGTCGGGATCTATCGTACGACGGTTTGTTGTTTCAGGAGAAATTAAAGAATTTTTCTAACTGAGAGCATTCACGATTGAATCGGCATTGATTCCGAGTTCATCCATGACGATGTTACCCGGTGCGCTCATTCCAAAACGGTCAATTCCGATCACGGAGCCTTCGAGGCCGGTGTATTTATGCCAAAGCCCAGTGACTCCGGCTTCAATGGCAACCCGTTGAGTGCAAGATGCAGGCAGGACTTCTTCTTTATATGCCGCTGTTTGACGATCAAAGCGCTCCATACAAGGCACGGAAACAACACGTGCGCCTGAACCAATTTTCTCGGCAGCTTCGAGTGCATGTCCGACTTCAGAACCTGTCGCCATGATGATGCATTCCAAAGCACTCTCTTCTTTTTTCAGAATGTATGCCCCATGGCGCACTCCTTCACGACGAGTTTCCACGGAAGCGACATCATTGAGAGGACGCACTCCTTGGCGTGAGAAACTCAAAACGGTAGGACCGTCGGTGCGTGTCATCGAGGCAATCCATGCTCCGGCGACTTCTTCCTGATCCGCAGGGCGAATCACATCCACATTCGGGATGACCCGAAGACCAGAGACGGTTTCCACAGGTTGGTGAGTCGGACCATCTTCGCCCACTCCGACAGAATCGTGGGTGAAGACGTAGGTCACAGGGAGCTTAGCGAGACCAGCGATACGGATAGAGGGACGGAGATAATCTGCGAATACTAGGAAGGTCGCTCCACTAGCCCGGAAAAGCCCATCATAGGCAATGCCATTACAGATCGCACCCATCGCGTGTTCACGGATTCCAAACCAGATGTTGCGTCCAGCAGGGTTTTCGGCAGAAAAATCGCCCTCTTCTTTGAGATAGTTCTTGGTAGAACCGTAAAGATCGGCAGAACCAGTAATGAGAGAAGGCATCGCTTTGGCAACGGCATTGATCACGACTCCTCCAGATCCACGAGTGGCATCTTTATAGTCGTCTGCGAAGGCTGGGATTTGATCAGAAAGATCACTTGGAACTGCTTTTGCAATTCCATCCTGAAGTTCTTGAGCCAGCTCAGGATTTGCCGCAGACCAGGCTGCGAAAGTTTTTTCCCACTGGGCAAATTCTTCATGAAGTTTCTCAGAATGATCTTTGAAGTAAGATTTGGTTTCTTCAGAAACGAAAAAGTGCTCTTCTGGAAGACCGAGTCCTTTGCGAGCAGCTTCGGCAAACTTAGCTCCCCCTTCTCCATGACCAGCTGCGGTTCCGGCAACTTCGGGAATGCCTTTCCCGATGGTCGTCTTCGCGATGATGACTTTTGGCTTCCCATTATCGTCAGACTTTGCGTTTTGCACAGCCTTCAGCACGGCAGCCATATCATGTCCATCAATGGTCACGGCATCCCAGTTGAGGGACTGAAAGTATTTCTCGGTATCCCATCCCTGAGAGACGTCCGCCATCGCATCAAGGGTGACATCATTAGAATCATAGATCAGAATGAGATTATCGAGCTGGTTGTGACCAGCAAAGGCGATGGCTTCTTGAGCAACCCCTTCCTGCAGACATCCATCACCTGCGAGTGCGATAATGTGATGGTCGAAGATGGAGTGTTCCGCGGTATTGAATTTAGCCGCAGCGCGCTTGCCCGAGAGAGCATACCCCACGGCATTACCAACTCCTTGTCCCAGCGGTCCGGTAGTCGCTTCCACGCCTTCGGTCTCCTCAAATTCCGGGTGCCCGGGAGTGATGCTGTGGAGTTTGCGGAATGCGGCCACATCATCGATGCTGACCTTGAAGCCTGAAAGGTGAAGCCATCCGTAGATGAACATGGAGCCATGACCTGCAGAGAGGATAAAGCGGTCACGATTCAGCCACTTGGGAGCGGCAGGATGATAGCTGAGGGCTTCGCCAAAAAGTACGGCGCCAATATCAGCACAACCGAGAGGCAGGCCAAGATGACCGGAGGAACACGCATGAACTGCGTCAATAGACAAACCGCGGGCTTCGGCAGCCGCTCTGGAAAGTGCTTCAATATTCATAGAAGCGCGAAGACTCTATAAATACCGCCCAAGGATCAAGTCGTAATACAGATTCTGGCTCATGAGTTGAGAGAAAGTGATTCATCTCGGCATTTTTGAGATTTCGCGAATTTTTTCCACGCGAAAGCCTTCCTTGCTCTCCCAGCAGAAGTAAGATATCCCGCTCCTCGTCATGCCAGTCGCGACACCAGAACAATACAGACAGATGCTCGATGCTGCCCAAAAAGGCGGCTACGCTTATCCAGCGATCAACATCACCTCCCTTCCTACCGCTAACGGGGCGCTCAAAGCTTTTGCGGAGGCCAAGTCCGATGGAATCATCCAAGTATCTACCGGAGGAGGCCAATTTGCTTCCGGAACCCAGGTGAATGATGCGGCCTTTGGAGCCATCGTCCTCGCTGAGGCCGTTCATCGTCTCGCTGAGAAATATGATGTCCTCGTGGCCCTGCATACCGATCACTGTCACCCAGAAAAGGTGGATTCCTTCCTCCGTCCTCTTTTGGATGCCTCCCGGGCCCGAATTGCCGAAGGCAAAGGACCGCTTTTCCAATCCCACATGTTCGACGGCTCCGTGGTAGAGCTTGATGAGAACTTGAAAATCTCAGCCGAACTCCTCAAGGAATGTGCCGAGCTCGACATCATCCTCGAAGTGGAAGCCGGCTGTGTCGGCGGAGAAGAGGACGGTCACGACACCTCCGGCCTCCCTGCGGAAAAACTCTACACTTCTCCGGAAGACATGATGCAGGTCTACGAAGCTCTCAATCCGATTGGCCGCTTCATGTTTGCCGCCACTTTCGGAAATGTCCACGGCGCTTACAAGCCAGGCGCGGTCAAACTCAAGCCGACGATTCTCCGAGACGGCCAAAAAGCGGTCACTGACAAATATGGCCCAGACGCAGAAATGGATCTCGTATTCCACGGAGGCTCGGGCACTTCTCCAGAAGACCTGCAAGAGACTCTCGACTACGGAGTCATTAAGATGAATATCGATACCGATACGCAGTATGCCTTCTCTCGTCCGATTGTTACCCACATGTGTGAAAACATTGAGGGAATGCTCAAAATCGATGGAGAAGTCGGGAATAAGAAGAGCTACGACCCCCGGAGCTATCTCAAAAAAGCTGAGCAATCACTCTGCGACCGGATGAAGCAAGCATGCGATGAGCTGCGCTCCTCCGGAAACACCATCTACGCTCGCTAAGCTCTCACCCACCTCACTAAGGCTCGCCTATCAAATGGCGGGCCTTTTTTTAGAACATCCTGCGTCATGTCAGAATCAGATCAAAAAACATCTCCAACCTCACAAGATAACCCGCTCGCTGACATTATCGTCAATGTCCTCATTCCGGTGATGATTTTGAGCAAATGCAGTAAGGCGGGAGAGAAGTGGTATCAGCTTGGCCCTTATGTTGCGATCTCGCTCGCTCTCGCGATCCCACTCATTTACGGAATCTGGCACTTCATTCAGAAAAAAAAGGTCAATCTCTTCTCTGCGGTAGGGATCGGCAACGTTCTTCTCACCGGGATCATTACGATCTACCTCTTCTCGAACGATGATCCGGGGACTCGTAAGATGGCTCCCTATCTTTTTGGGATCAAAGAAGCCATCCAGCCGCTCATTTTAGGATCACTCTTCCTGCTCACGCATCGTCGCAAGAGCCCGCTCTTTAATGCCTTCATCTATAACGAAGGGGTCTTTGACCACTCTCGTATTAACAAAGCGCTCAAAGACAATGAGAAACAGACCGAGCATAAACAACTCCTCTGGTCATCCACGCTCCTCTTTTTCGGATCTTTCTGTGTCTCCGCTGCACTCAATCTCGGCTTGGCTTTTTACTTTCTCCACGATCTCGACCCCGCTGCCCCTGACTGGAAAGAGCTCTACAATGAAGACGTCGGCCGCATCACCGGCTGGGGATATCTCGTCATCGGGCTTCCTCTTTTAGTCATTGGAGGATTCATTCTCTATCGCCTCATCGCTGGTCTCAAAGCACTGACTGGACTAGAGACGGATAAAATCCTGCAGGCACGATAAAATGAGACAAGCGATAATGGTTGTTTCGTTAAACGAAATGACGCAATCTCCTGCCTTTCTGTGTCATCGATTCTGAAACATTTCGTCTTCGCCGAACCTTGGTGGCTGCTCTTATTGGCAGCCATCCCGCTTTTGTGTTTCCTCGGTTATCGTCGGGGAGTAAATCACTACCTCACCTTCCCCACTCTCCGGGTGCTCGGCACGCTCGGCTCCAAGCCGAAAAACCGAACCTGGAACTTCCGCCCGCTGCTCATTCCACTCGCACTCATCCCCGCAATCCTGGGACTCGCTCGCCCACAATGGCAGAAACACTTCGAAACGCGGACCGCTAGCGGCATCGATATCATCGTCGCGCTCGACACCTCTTTCTCGATGGACATTCGCGATTTCGTCTCTCCGCAAGATCTCGTCATCAAACCGCAGCGACGCCTCGATGCCGCGAAAGAGGTCATTGCTCAGTTCATCGAAAATCGACCGGACGATCGCATCGGTATCGTAAGCTTCGCAGCTCGTCCCTATCTAGCCTCACCCGGAACAATGGATCACGATATCCTGATCGAAAAACTCGGGGAACTCGTGCTCGTCAACGGTGAGGAAGGAGGCACCGCCATCGGAAGTGCCATTTCCGCCGCGGCTACCAGTCTGGAAGAGCTTAAGGATTCCAAAAGTAAAATCATCGTCCTCGTGTCAGATGGTGAAAGTAACTCCGGGCAACTCACCCCTCTCGAAGCCGCCGAATTCTCCGCTGAACTTGGCACCAAGATCTACACCATCGCAATTGGGACCGAGGATGGACGCCTCCCCAATGGCATTCAGGTCGCAAAACAACAGGAATTCGACGTCAAAACTCTCCAAGATATTGCGAAAATCACGAAAGGAGAATTTTACCGCGCTCTCAACTACTCCGGTCTCAAAAATGCGTTTCAATCCATCGATGAATTGGAAAAAACCGAGGTTGAAAAAGAACGTTGGACCAAATCGCGAGAACTCTTTCACTATTTTGTCGGGACCTCGATCGCTCTCCTGCTTCTGGTCTTAACGATTCACGCACTCAATCCACCTCCCCTTCCATAAGCGTATGACCTTTGCTCACATGATCTGGTTCTGGCTTCTGGTCTTCATTCCACTTCTAGCCGCCCTCTCTCTCCTGACTTGGAAACGCCGGGGGAAACAATGGCACCGAATGGTCGCGCCTCGATTGCGTGATCGCCTCAGTGAAACCCGGGCCGGACACTGGTATTTCGCCTCCTTTTTTATCGCCCTGCTCGGTTTAGCGATTCTGATCGTCTCCCTCGCACAACCAGAAGGCGGAGAAGAATTTCAAACGAGAAAAACGGAAGGTCGGAACATCCTCTTCTGCCTCGATATTTCCCGCAGCATGCTCACGGAAGACCTTGCTCCTAATCGTCTCTCCGCGGCGAAGGCTGCCGCGCAAGAGATCATGGACGAATTTCCCAATGACCGCGCCGGTCTCCTCGTCTTTGCTGGTGAGACATACGTCCAGGTCCCCCTCACTCCAGATCGTTCATACGTGCGGAGAGCCATTCAACAAACCAGCCCCTTTGACCTTCCCACTGGAGGCTCCGATCTTTCTCGGGCTATTCGCGATGGCGGAGAACTATTAGAAAAAACTGGCCAGAAAAGTAACATCATGATCCTCCTGAGCGACGGGGAAGAACACACCGAAGGTCTCGCGGTCGCGGCTCGGGAGGCTCGTCAAAAAGGAATTTTTGTCTACGCCCTCGGATTCGGCACCAAAGCGGGGGCAAAAATCCCCGATCCACGTCGCCGAGATGGATTTTTCCGCGATATCAGAGGAGGCGTAGTTCATAGCTCGCTCAATGACACCTCACTCAGACTCATCGCGCAGGAGACCGAAGGGGTCTATTCGCAAGGGGTTGGTCCCGCATTCCTCAAAAAACTTGGAGAGACGATTGAGCAAATGGAAGCATTTGAAAGCGAAGGAAAACATCTCCGTGTTGCGAAACCGCTCTTTCAGTGGTTTCTTCTCCCTGGTATTTTACTCCTTATGATCTCTATCGTGCTTCGCCTCATTCCCACCCTGAGCCGTGGTTCCACCGTCGCTCTGCTCTTGTTCGCCACCATCGCCACCATGCGTGGTGATGAAATTGCCGTGGGGCGCGCCGCCTTGGCTGGGAAAGACTTCACACAAGCGGCCCAATCATTCTCCGAGGCTGCGCGCAAGACTTCAGGTGAATCCTCTGCTCGCCTCCATCTTGCGGCCGGAATCGCTGCCTATCGGGCCAAGAATTGGCTCTCAGCAGCCGCATCTTTTGGAGAGACTCTCCGGAGTGACAATTCGGAACTCCAGGAAAACGCACATTTTTCTCTTTCCAATAGCCTCTTCTATCAAGGTGCTGAAGCACAGGATGATCAAGAACGAGCAACCTTATGGGAGAATGCCATCGAGCACCTCAAAGAGGCCCAAGCCATCAATCCTGAAAACTCCCGAATCCAAGATAATCTCGAAGCCATAGCGCAAAAGCTCCAAGAACTGCGAAAAAAACAGGAGCAACAGCAGCAGAGTCAAAAACAAAACCAAAACCAAGAGAAGCAGGATCAAGAGCAGAACGAAGAGGAGCAGGACAAGCAAAAACAGGATCAAGGCGAACCAAAGCAACCGGATCAGGAACAGGATCAGAAACAAGAACAAGGTGATCAGGGCCAACCTGA
Source organism: uncultured Verrucomicrobiales bacterium (assembly GCA_937930235.1). Taxonomy (GTDB): domain Bacteria; phylum Verrucomicrobiota; class Verrucomicrobiia; order Verrucomicrobiales; family Akkermansiaceae; genus SW10. The sequence goes on from CALGLJ010000141.1 coordinate 8,349, forward strand.
CGAGGAAAAAGAAAATCAAGAGGAGGGTAAAGGAAACGGAGATTCGTCTCAAAAAGAGAATGAACCTCAGAATGAGCCTCAAGAAGATCAACAATCGCAAGGAGGCGGTTCTCAAGGAGAAGAAAAAGAAGACGAGGGAAAAGACGGCCAAGAACAGAACTCTCAGGGGAAAAATCCAAACGACGAAAAGGACGCTCAAGAGCAACAAGAAGAACAAGAGCAGGCAGAACCCAAGTCGCAGAAACAATCCAGATCAGCATCAGAATCCCCCAAAGAACGAGCCCGCCGCCTGCTGCGAGAATATGCTGACTTAGGACGCCGACCCCCGCGCGCTCGTCGCTACATGCCACGCCGCCCCCTCAAGGACTGGTAACTTTTTTAAATGCGTATGAAACTTTGGAGACTCATCGTTTTTCTATTACTCAGCTCCTTTCTTCACGCCCAGCAACCAGTCGCGGTCGCCACCTTGGCGACGGACATGGTAGTGACTCAGGAGTCTACCGTTTTTCAAATCACGATTGAAGGTGCAGACATCTATGGCTGGCCTCAGATCCCTCCGGCGCCCCCTCTCACTTTCAAACAAGGCCAGATTGGAATTTCCATTATCAATGGTCGTAGAACCCGCAGTCTCTCATTCGCCGTCTACTCCTATCGCGCTGGCGTCTTCAAAATCCCTTCAATTAAACTGCAAACAACTAATGGAGAGCTGACCACTGAACCGCTAACGCTCCGAGTCTTTGATCAAAATCTGCTCAAGGAAGGAGTCGCTGAAGTTGCCGGCAATCAGCTTCCCTATTTTTCTGGGATCTTCATGTCGAAAGACAATCCCTATGTCGGAGAAGAACAGCCTGTCATGCTCAAGCTCTTCATCTCACAAAACATCAGAATTTCTGAACCCCAACTCGCTGAGATGGAAACGCAGAACCTCGCCGCATGGCGATTTGAAAACCGATCTCAGCAAGGGTATTTAGAACGCAATGGGGAGCATTTTCAATCGCTCACCTATGTCAGCACGGTCTCCGCGCTCAAAGAAGGAAAGGCCACCCTCGGTCCAGGAAAAGTGGAACCCCTCATTCAAGGGCAGACTCGACAACGAGGATTCACTCGCTGGCATAGCTTTAACTCACGTTTCGATTTTCCAAAAATCGAGATGACGATCCGCCCCCTTCCGGAACCTAAGCCAGAGGGATTTGACGGCGCGGTCGGAAACTTCAAAATCACCTCCCTGCCTGCTACGGAAAAGATCGAACTGGGAGAAAATCTCACCGTAGACCTCGCCGTTACTGGCTCTGGAAATCTCGACAACCTCACCGCTCCGAGACTGCAAGGCAAAGAAAGTGAATGGAAACGCTTCGAAGCCATTCGCATGACTCAAGGAACCGAACGCCGACAGGCAAACGGAACCGTGAATTTTAACCAAGTCCTCCGCCCCCTCAAAATCCTCGACGAACTCCCACCATACAAACTCGTCTTCTTCGACCCTCTCACAGAAGAATACCGGACAACAATGAGCTCGGCCTATCCACTCATCATCACCGGGAACGCCCTCGCGGAGGACTCCACGCCAATCCCCTTGGTAAACCTTACCTCTGGGACGATGAAAACGATCTCTCGCATCCCCCTCTGGATTTGGCAACTCATTCCCGCCCTGCTCACTCTGATCGCCGTCGCCGTCTGGATTATCAGAAAGATCAAAAGCCGAAAGATGGCTGGCATCCCACAGCGGGAATTTGAAAATGACCTCGCTCAACTCAAAAAAACTTCCGCTGCCGGACGCCCCGAATTCTTCCGTGCGCTCGGTCGCTTTTTGGAACGCTGGCCACACGATCAGATCAAAGAGGAAGTCGAACAATGGCTTCTGACCCGCGACGAAATCTGCTTCGCACCCAAAAAACAGGATGAAAAAATCCTTCCCAAAGAACGCAGCCAGATCCTCAAGACGCTCAAACGCTGCGCGCCCCTCATCGCCCTCTTTTTTGCCTTCATTCCCACTCCTGCGGAGGCCACGCTGGAACAACTCTGGGAAAATGAAGAATACCAAACTGGGGCCGATCATTTACGAAAACAAATCGCAGAAAAACCTACTCCCGGCGCATACTATAACTTGGGACTCTTCGAGGAAAAACTCGAACACCCGGCGACCGCTCTTCTCTGCTACTATCGCGCCCTCGCATCAGATTCATCCCTCGATCCTCAGCCTGCCATTCAGTTAGCGACCAAAACAGGCGCGTTGATGCGGCTCGAACGCAATGATGATGACTGGCTCGCTCTCGCCCCTCGATCAGCGTATCGCGAAATCTTCTTTTTCGGACTCTGGCTTCTTGTTCTTGCTTATGTGCTCAGGATCCTCATTGCTTCCCCGAAGTGGAAAACTCGCATGACAATTTTCTGCCTTTTGGGTGCCCCCGTCGCCCTTCTCACAGGAGGGCTAGCCTGGTGGTTTTACCCAAAAGAAATCAGCTATCGCCCTCTTCTCGAAGGCTCGGTCGTGATGAAGGATCAAGCTCTTAGAAATTCTCCCCACAACAAAGGCGAAAGCTTTAGGGAACTTCCAGCCGGAAGCATCGGTTACGTCACCGCCGAACGTGGAAACTGGAGCTATGTTGAATTTGCGAGAGATTTTAGAGGTTGGCTTCCTAAAGACAGCCTCAGAGCCGTCGCCGACCCCGAGCTTTAATCTGTCACGATCACTTGATGGTCACACTGAGGAGATTCCTCCGAACTTCCGGCAAGGTATCTCTCCCAATCTCGGAGTTTGGGTTTATCACGAGGATTATTCCGATTCACAATCCGGCTGTATCTCTCCTTTGAATCACAGGTGATAAAAATAACGGAAACAGGAACTGAAAATTGATACTCCAATTCAGTCTTCCAGTTGGGATTTTGAATTTCACGAGTAAATGGTCCCACTAAGACCACCGGAGTATGAGGAAGATTTTCCTTCGCGGTGGCATACAGGCATTCATATACCGCATCTCGAAAGGCGGTCTTGTATATGACCGAATCTCGATCTTCAGGGTCTAATCCACTCAACTCCAGCCCTGCTCTGACCACCGGCTCGGTAACGGTGTCGCTATCTAACAGACAAGCTCCCAGCTCAGAGGAAAGCTTCTTCCCATAAGTGCTCTTACCCACCCCTGCGGGTCCGCAAATAATGTAGAGCCGTGTCACTACCGTGCCATTTTAGTAACGATCCGCCCTAGCTTTCGCGCCATCGATAAATTTAAAGATGGTTTCACGTGCATGCGCTTTCCCTTTTTCCGGGTCATATTTACCTTCTTGGCTGATCTTTGCGGCATACCCAAAATGGTGCTGAAAGAGTTTTTTGTCATCCACCTTGGCACGAATGGTAAACTCCTCGCGCTGTTCATAAACCTCCCTCCACACCGCTCGTACTTCAGCCCAGTAAGCACCCGTTTTATTCCAGTTTTCCACGGCGGCATCGAGGCTTGGGGAAGAAATACGCTCATAGCGATTCACTCCGATTTCTTGTCCGAGAATCGTTTGTTTTTTTCCTAATTGAAGCTTCGAGTTGTTTTGAAAATGAACCCAACCATTCGGCACCAGAGTAATTTCATCTCGCCCTTTCAACACCTGATAGTCATCTCGCACCGAAAATTCACGGCGAGGCAGAGGACGCCATGCTTCGCCAATCCAAGTCGATTTACCGCCCGCATGAGTCCACCGACCTGTCGATTCATAGCGAGGGGAATCATCCACCTGAAAGACCGCGTGAGTCCATCCTCCTTTTAAATTTTCTTTCTGCGACTTCCAGGTTCGATTTCCAACAAAGACGTGGCGCTTCTGGTCTTCGTAAGTCCAATCCTGACGCCAGTGCTTCATCACCATCGGCTCACTCATCTTTCCATCTTTATCCTTAAAAAACATGACCAAGGTATGTTGCAGGCTGATGAATTTTTCTTTCTTTTCTAAGATCGTGATATTCTCCGTGGCCCAGGAAAAATAAGGTTTTTTAGGGGTGTAATTTTCCGTGAGGCCAAGCAGCTCCATGAAATCAAAACTCACCCGATAATTGCCTGCCATGGCAAGAATAGCACGCCGATCTTTCTCCAAATCAGAGAGCGACTCCTCCTGGAGATCTTGCCACGCTTGCGATGGCTTTGCATCGAGCGTGACCTCGGTTCCTTGAGTCATCCCGCCCCGGGGTTGCATTTCTTTTGCCACGGTGAACGGCCAAGCAAAGACATGCCCTTGCACCACCTTGTGTTCTTCCGCAAACAAAGACTGCGCGAATGCGAATGAAGAGACGAGTATGAGAAAATGCTTCATGATTCTAATTTGCCTTCTCAAGCGAAGAATTCAACTGCGGATCTAGCTACGGAGAGTTCTTTTTAAAAACACCCCCTAAACGAGCACTACCGGACGACAATTGATTTTCCATTTTGGTTTGATGCAAAATTGTCGGAATTGAGAATAGATTTGAGGAGCTCGTTTCGCCGACAGGATAACGCCTACGACCACACCAATACGACTTTTCCTGCGCCAAGATAATCCTCACTCCTCCGCCATAAAACCATTGAAGACACAAGGATTGAGAACCAGCAGGCTTAAATTATGTCTGGCGTAAAATTACGGTATGTGGTCGCTCCAGCTTCCGCATGTTAGCCTTTCGCATTACGTGTGGTATCCACAGCATTCTGAAGAATAGCATCCAGCTCATCTATTGTCGGTCCTCCATCTTTAAATAGTGGTGACCACAGACCAGATTTAGCTATCTCGAGCTTCTTGACCGATCTGTTCTCAGAAAAATACAGAAGCGGCGATGATCCCGGCTCCAATATAACGCCTGAAAGAGTGAAACCTTCGGCTGAGCTAACCCATTCAGCAACCAGACTTCTGTCCTTGTCGCTAAAGCGGCCTACGACGAAAACAGGATGTTCGAAATCATCGATAAGAACTCGATAAAAACTGTAGTGCTGACCTCCATCTGAGCTCCGCTCCCATCCTGTTGATTGAACTGACGACTGCTTGCAGCTGACAAGAAAACAGAATGCCAAAACAAGTATCGAAGAGCAGATTTTCATGGCTAGATCCTATGGCTGCCGGTTGAGCCCGGCGGAGCGTTTCAGGTCGATTGTTTATTGATTGAAAAGCGATGCGTCTGGTTCAAACCAGTGGGCTATCTCGCTCATCGCGAAACCGATCCAACATTCATCGGAATAAGAATAAAAACGAACTCCGACACATCAGAGACACTCTACCTCGGACTCCACGTTGCTATAAAGCAGAAACCGTCATCGCCATCCTCGAACGCGAATTTGACCACGATGCCCAGCCTCGCCACTACGGCTCCATCGCCACCATTCAACACGCCCTCGAACGCACCATACGACTTTTCCTGTGCCTGAATTCCACTCACTCCCCCACCATAAAACCATTACAGATAAAGGATTAGAGAACCATCAAGCTTAAATTATGTCTGACGTAAAATTTGACAGAGTCTCTCAACCTAACGCATGTGTTTACTCCTCATTTAGCTCTGGATGATCGATATCGTATTGCAGCCAAAACAAATCGACAGAGTCTCTCAATCTCCCTCTGTGTTTGTATTTTTGAGGAATTTTATAATCAGGACTGATCCACCGGTAGACATAGCCCGTACTCTTCAAGAGAGCATAACCAAGTAGGGGATTATCCGAGTGTCCTCCCCAGAAAAAGTAATATTTGGGGCCTTCATAGTAGCTATGCGGCATGCTCGCTACTACCCACATGCCAAGGTGACGTGATAGCTCCCTAAACGCGTCAAAAAATTCGACAATATTACTCGATTTTGGTTTCCTCCAAGTTCTTAACGAAGATTCTTCCAGGTGCGAAAGCATCGAAGAAATGACCGAAGGATCCGGAAAAGCTTCTCTAGGCATTTCAAAACCAACAGGGGCACCGTAACGATCTTGAAATGGCGCTTGGAGGTAGTATTTTTTTTGCAGCTCGGGCGGAAGCTTGATCAGATCCTCATAAAGTATCGACCTGAAGGAGGTGCTTGGTGCTCGATAGTCAAAAGAAGCCAGATCGAAGACTCGCTTACCTAAGTTCAGCTTTGTTTGTGGATCTAATTTTTCTATACCGTGTGACTGAGTGGCTTCACCTTTACCCAACGAGGACTCAACCTCCTCAGAGCTTTTGCAGCTCCATAAAATGGAACTCACAAAAAACAAAAGGCAGGCTCTTGCGATGTTGTGTTTGTGATCTCTGGTAGGCTTCATTGTTTTAAAATATCACATCTCTTTTCACATCGCTCGCTCCTGCCGCCGTATTCAATCTGGCTCGCGAGTTATTAACTCCTATAGTTGTTCCGTATGCGGCAATGTAATTGTCTTCCCATATTCTCAGACGATCAGGACCCGAAATCGGAGGCGTTCCATAAGAAGGATCGAATAAGGTTCCACCAAACTCAAAGACAGCGTGGTCGTTAAATATTTTAAAAGGGTCCCATGTTCCATTCGTTCCCTGACCTGGAGCTTAAATTATGTCTGGCAGAAAATTTATTGTTCGATGTTAGGGACGTAGAACAAGCGAACATATGGCTTGAATAACAGTTTCATAATCGACGGGAAAATCTTTGACTTGGAGAGTTCTTGTTCTGATGTCACTACGATGCTCGCTGGCTCACTCAGCCATGTGATCGAATTCACAGCATTTTTGAGCCTTTCCACAGAGACATTTTCTAGAATTGTCGTTTCTAAGTCGAGCCAATCATAGTTGCTAATTTGCAGCCGATCATCTGCGGTGATGTGGATGCAGAAGCCCTTGCCAAACTTGGGTTTCTTCCAATCGACCAATGGCCTAGTAGGCCAATTCGTGAATATCTCCGCCTTTCTTTTTTCAGCTTCTTTAAAGGTAAATTCACTAGAATTCGGACGAGGCAGCTCCACCAGCATACTCATCTTTGCGCTCTTTAACGGACTCGCTGAAGTTCCAAATGCAATTGCATTCAATAAAATTGCTCCTATCAAAAGTGATTTCATTTTCTATCGAGACCCTATGGCTGCCGGTTGAGCCCGGCGGAGCGTTTTAGGTCGATTGTTTATTGATTGAAAAGCGATGCGTCTACTTCAAAACGTGGGCCATCTCGCACATCACGAAAGATACCCTACCTCGGACTCGACGTTCATAAAGCAGAAACCGTCATCGCCATCCTCAAACCACGATGCCGAGCCTCGGCACTACAACTCTATCTCTCAACCACCCAACACGCCCTGCGAACGCGCCATGCGACTTTTTCTGCGCCTAAATTTCTCTCACTCCCCCACCATAAAACCATTACAGACAAAGGATTTGAGAACCATCGAGCTTAAATTATGTCTGGCGTGAAATTT
>CALGLJ010000142.1 GCA_937930235.1 uncultured Verrucomicrobiales bacterium
CGATAGCCTGTGGTTTCGGGATCAATCGAAGGGCGACCTTGTGAGTCGATCATCCACGTTCCCTTTTCTCCATCTGAAAAGACGACTCCACCGCTGACCATGGCACCCGGACGGGCCAGGGAGTCCACCGTCACGCTGACCGGTTGGAGGCCAGGGGTAAACTCAAGATCATCTTCTCCTGCGGTTCCGGCTCCGGTTCCACCGATGGAATCTCCTTCAACCGGATCACCTGAAGGTGGGGCGTGTGCCTCGGGAGGCAAGTCTTCATCCGCAGCATCTTCTTCCTCTGATTCAAATGCCAAGTCCAGATCGAGAGAGAGGAAACGAGTATCCATGTAGGTCACATTGAGACCCAAATCATCTTTCAAACGCCGTTGCACGTCCGACATCTGATCGCCTTCCGCGACCCAGGATTTGATGGTTTCGATTTGCTCTGCTGTCAGATCGCTCGCGCTAAACATGAAGAAGAACTACTCGGCGCAGGACAGAAACAAAAGCGCCATTTTCAACCCGCGACTTTCTTTACAAAAGCAAGCATCTGCTCTTCCTGTTCTTCGATTGCTTTGACGAGTTGCAATTGAGTGCGGCATCGGTCCAGATTCTGATCCTGACGGCTCGTTCGGAAATATAGATCGCCTTCGAGGTAGTCCGTGAGAAATCGAATTCCAGTCTCGAGCGAAATGACTTTTCCGGAAAATGGTAACAGTTCGATTTCCAGCGGGGTCAGAAAATTCCGAGCAGTCTCAAGATACCCCTCCACCAGGGCCTCAAAGATCGGCATTCGCATTTCCACGAGGGCGGTATTGGGTTCATCTTCATCAACTGGAGAGGTGGCAGAACGCACCAAGTCTCCAAAATCATAAAGCGAAAGCCCAGGCATCACGGTATCGAGATCAATGACACAGACTGCTTCATCGGTTTTGGCATCAATCATCACGTTATTCACCTTGGTGTCGTTATGGGTAATGCGTTCGAGGATTTCTCCTGCATCGCGCAGATCAAGCAGCCTCCCTAACCATGCTTCGTAAGATTGAATCGTGGCAATCTCCTCCTGCACCTTCCCGACTCGGCCTTGCGGGTCAGCGGCCACCACTTCCATAAGCCGATGATAACGCGCGCGGGTATCATGAAATCCTGGAATCGTTTCCTCTACCTGATCTGCCGGGAGATCGCGGACCAGATCTTGAAACGCCCCAAATGCTTTTGCCGCTTGATACGCCTGACGCGTATTCTCCACGACATCGTAGGTATGGCAGCCTTCAATAAAATTATAACACCGCCACAGCGCCCCCCCTTCTCCTTTAACCCAAGCCGCTCCAGTCCGAGCCGGAAATAGGCTCAAGGTTTGTCCTCCGGCATCCTTTTTCTCTCTGAGAACTTTCTCGTTAATGTGCCGTGTCACGGTCTGGACATTCCTCATCACGGCCTCCGGGTCCTTAAACACATGCTCGTTGACTCGCTGGAGAATGAAGCGCTTCCGACCCCCATTCGGCCTTTCATAGGTCGCTAGGTAGGTGGTGTTAATATGGCCACTTTCGATTTCATGGCCTTCGACACAGGAGCCTTCGATGGCGAACTGATCACCGATCGAAGCAATGTGTCGCAGGAGAGAGTCAGACATAATGAACAGTTAGAGAGGAGTCACTTCATAGCCATCAGAACCATCTTTGACCATCCATCCTTTTTCTTTCAGAGCCTCTCTCAGCTCATCGGATCTAGCCCAATCCTTCGCAGCACGGGCGGCCCAACGCTCTTTGCCAAGTGCCTCAATTTCTTCCGGCACTTCGACCAGCTCCGGCTCGGGAAGACTCAGGCCCAAGGCCGCTAAGAGGGAGAAAAAGCCCCGCCAATCTTCGTCCGAGGTCGCTTGATTGATGTTCCCAAAAATTTCTCCCAGGGCGCCCGCCGTATTCAGATCATCGGTCAGCGCAGACCAGGCCTTGGCAAAGACTCCGAAATTCTGCGTATTCTTCAGCTTCTGATAGGCTGGGACCGGTTGATTCCGAGCGGCCTTGGCCAGCTTCGTTAAGGCTTCTTTGGCCGCGTGGAGGGAATCGAGAGTAAAATTCAGCGGCTTACGATAGTGCCCACTCAGAAGGACATAGCGGACTTCCATCGCGCTTGCCCCTTTGTCTTTCAAGTCGGCCAGCGTGTAGAGATTTCCGAGCGATTTTGACATTTTCGCGCCATCAACACGCAGATGCGTCACATGAAACCAAGTGTGCGCAAATTCCCCGCCACATGAGCATTTCGATTGGGCGATCTCATTCTCATGGTGTGGAAATACGAGGTCCACTCCCCCACTGTGAAGATCAAAGCTCTCGCCCAGATACTTCCGAATCATGGCGGAACACTCCAGATGCCACCCCGGACGCCCTTCCCCCCACGGGCTGTCCCAGAAATTCTCTCCATCTTCCTCCCGGCGACCTTTCCAGAGGACGAAATCAGCCGCGTTATCTTTATCGTATTCATCCGAATTCGCGCGCTCGTTTTGAGTCTTCCCCAAATCAAGCTCTCGCGTATCGAGCCGCGAAAGCGCTCCGTAGTCAGGATATGAGGAGATCTTAAAGTAGACCGAACCATCATCGGAGGCATAAGCGTGCCCCTTTTCCACCAGCTCCCGAATCATCTCGATTTGCTCCGGCACGTGCTTCACCGCACTGGGTTCAAGGTGAGGAGGAAGGCAATTGAGGAGTTCGCAATCTGCGTGAAACTGATCACGCCATTCGCTTGTAAAATCCTCCAAGGTCCGCCCTGCCGCTACGGAATCACGAATGGTCTTATCATCCACATCAGTGATATTGCGCACGTGTTTAGTTTTAAGCCCCCCGATTTCCAGAACACGACGCAGGACATCCTGCATCACAAAAGTACGAAAGTTGCCTATATGAGCTGGCCCATAGACGGTAGGGCCGCAGCAGTAGAAACGGAATGTTTTACCATCCAACGGCTCCAGAGCAACAGGCTTCCTAGTCAGAGTATCATACAACCTCACAGGCGGAGCTTTACCCAGCTCTCTACCCGCGGGCAAGTCTCCTATGACATTCCAACCACTTCCTGCTCGACCTTCATCTCATCTCACATCACATCTGAGGTGATCGATCGAAAAGAAAGAAGCACCATTGCCACACTGGTGATCCTTTGGAATACTTGACTCATGAACGAGCGCAATCAGTCGATCTTCATGGCTTGGATTCCGATGGTGATCATCGCTTTTTTCATGCTGGGAATCCCCGCTTTGGGCAAGCTCCTGCCAGGCTTTGCGGGCGAAGCGTTCGCTAAAATCGGAGGCATCATGTGGTCTCCCTTTGGCCTAGAAGCCACTCTCCTCTTTCTCGGTATTCTTTCCGTATTTATCATCAATGGCATCCGCCGCAGACGGGAAGGTGATGAGTATGTTTCTCTTGAAATTCCAGATTCCAACGACGAACCAAATTCATGAATCTCGCTGATCTCCGCGAAAACTATCTCAAAGGAGGGATTCGTCTCGCTGACATGCATCCGGATCCCTACTTGCAGTTAGAAGAATGGCTTAAAAATGCGCAAGATGCAGGCTTGCTCGAACCAAATGCCATGACCCTCTCCACCAGCGACTCCAAGGGAAGAGTCAGCTCACGCACCGTCCTCCTCAAAGGGATCGAAGAGAATGACTTACAATTTTTCACCAATTACCACTCTCGCAAAGCACGCGATATCACGCAGAATCCCTACGCAGCGATTAATTTTCTCTGGAAAGACCTCGAAAGACAGATCTGCATGCGAGGCACCGTGCAGCGGACTTCACGCGAAGTTTCCGAACGTTATTTCAAGACCCGCCCTTACGCCTCGAAAATCGGCGCTTGGGTCTCAGAGCGGCAATCCGACAAGATTCCTCTTCGATCTGTCTTAGAGAAACGAGATCAAGCCCTCCGCGAGCGCTTCCCCGAAGATCGTGATGTCCCCTGCCCGGATTTCTGGGGAGGCTACAATTTCAGACCAAGTCACATCGAGTTTTGGCAAGGACGGGAAGGACGAATCCATGACCGAATCCGCTATCGCCACGAGTCAAATCAGTGGATTTTAGAGCGCCTCAGTCCATGAATTTAAAAAATTGGTCTTTTGACCTCGTTTTCTATTGCCAAGCGCTTCACTCAACTTTATCAAGCCGCCCGCAGCGATGCAATCTGGCTCATTAGCTCAGTTGGTAGAGCAGGGGATTGAAAATCCCTGTGTCCCTGGTTCGATTCCGGGATGAGCCACCACTCTTTTTTTTGAAACCTCGGCGACTCTGAGAGTCACGGGGTCTTTTTTTGAGGAAAGCGTCATCAGAAGCTCACCGACTCATCCCGAGGCTGATGGCCTATTTGCGTAAATAAATCCAAACGAAACCAGATGTCTTTTCTTCAACAATCTGATCTTTTTCCCTGGCGATTTCGAAGAATTTATTTTTGTTCATTTGGCCTTCTTTCGAGTTTGGCTCGATTTTTTTATCATCATCTAAAACTTGTGAGATTTTTTTCTCCCAAGCGATCAGTAGCTCTTGAGCTTCTTCTTTTGTCTTACCTTTTGATGGTCGCAACATGGTGACCTTATCACCCACGATGAGATCGATCTTGCCATCTCCATTGAGATCATCTGCCCAGACACGAGTTGAGGAACTTGGTTTCTTTGGGAGATCAAGCCAAGATTCTTTCGTTTCACTAGGAGGTAAGATTACCTGAAAATCTGTGAGCGAAATCTCCTGACCCACGCCCGCATCATTGCGAGCCCATACCACCGATCCCGATTTACTCCCGGAGAGAAGATCGAGATCACCATCCCCATCCCAATCGACAAAAAAGGGATCACTTTTTTCATCATCATGTAATTTCAAAGCACGGCCCTTCACCATGAGGAGCTCACTCTTCGGCTCAAATTTCCCTTTGCCTCCCCCTTTGAAGAGGTAGAAGGTGCCCGAAAAGTTACCTACCACGAGATCCAAGTCCCCATCACCATCCCAATCAACTGCGGTAGGTCGGGTGCAAATACGCTCAGTTTCATCACGCCTCCCATTCTTCACCGTGCTAATAGCCAACGGCTTATCATCAACCCCTTTCAAGGGCACGGCGGTCTGAAAGGCGCCTCCTTTTTCACCCCAAAGCACCTGAAAGAGGCCCGCCATCTTGGGTAATCCTTCTGCGGCATAAGAACCCGAAAGTAAATCAAGATACCCATCACCATTTAAATCCACAACCTGTGGAGTCGAGGAAGTGCATCACCA
>CALGLJ010000143.1 GCA_937930235.1 uncultured Verrucomicrobiales bacterium
CCAATTTTTTAAATGATTCATTCAGATCATTGAATCATCGAGTAAAAATGACTACCTGTCATTCTTTGCTTTTTGGAACTCTTACTTTAAAGTTCCAAAATATAGGATTCACTTCATCTTTTAGGAAAACGAAATAGCCTATTTATTCTTTAGAACAGTATTCTTCCGAGTATCATTCCGGAATGAGTCAAAAAGCAGACTGGCGTCAAGATTTAGCCGCATCTCGTAATTTATGTGAACAGCAGCGGCGTGGATTCGAGATGGTTTTGAGGTGGTTTAAGAATTAAAAATTATGGTGAGCGGGAAAGCATATTTTGAAGAGCCACTCCGGTGACTGACTTCTTATTTTTCGCGAGTTCTGCGGGCGTGCCTTCTGCGACAAGGTAGCCACCATCCTCGCCTCCAGTTGGCCCAAGATCGATGAGATGGTCACAGGCGGCAATGACATCGAGGTTATGCTCAACCACAAGAACGGTGTGGCCGGAATCACGTAATTTCAGGAGAACGTTCAGCAAGACTTTGACGTCCTGATAATGGAGTCCAGTCGTCGGTTCATCGAGGAGATAGAGCGTATGACCCGAGGTGGATTTACTCAATTCACAGGCCAGCTTCACCCGCTGGGCTTCTCCTCCAGAAAGAGTATTCGCCGCTTGCCCCAACTTGATATACCCGAGCCCAACATCATACAGTGCGGTGACGATCGCGCACAATTTCGGCACTTTAGCAAAAAACTCATGCGCTTCTTCGATTGTCATTTCTAAGACATCCGCAATGGATTTTCCACGATAGCGAATATCGAGAGTTTCGCGATTATAACGCTTCCCAAGACACGCTTCACATTCGACCCAGACATCAGGCAAGAAGTGCATGTCAATACGGAGAGATCCTCCTCCTTGGCATTTTTCACAGCGCCCTCCTTTCACATTAAAACTAAAGCGCCCTATTTTATACCCACGTTGGCGAGAAAGAGGAAGACGAGCAAAGAGGTCTCTCACCAAATCAAATGCTCCCGTATATGTGGCTGGATTGGAACGAGGACTCTTCCCCAAGGGGCTTTGATCAACGACGACGACTTTTTCAAGGAATTCGATTCCTTCAATTTTCTCATGCTTCCCAGGAATCGCTTTCGCTTTATGAAACGCACGCGCAAGGACCCTCCGAAGAACACGATCAATGAGAGTTGATTTCCCGCTCCCACTCGGCCCGGTAATTCCGACAAGCTGCCCCAGCGGGATGCGCACGGTGTCCCCTTTTAAATTGTGTTCTCTCGCCCCGATAATATTCAAGTGATCCTCGAAAGGCTTCTTCTGAGATTGCAGCGTCACAGGTGGAGCGCTTAACCAACGGCCGGTGGGAGTGTCTTTTTTCGCCACCTGCTTTGGGGTTCCCTGAGCTACAAGCTCTCCCCCATGCGCCCCGGCGGCTGGTCCGATCTCGATGAGGTGATCGGCGGCACGAATCATCGCTTCATCATGCTCCACGACCACGACGGTATTTCCAGAATCTCGTAAACGAAGTAACGCTCCAATGAGGCGTTCATTATCTTGTGAGTGAAGCCCAATGCTCGGTTCATCTAACACATAGAGGACCCCGGTCAACCCAGAGCCAAGTTGAGTCGCAAGTCTGACCCGCTGGAACTCGCCTCCCGATAAGGTGCCGCTCGCACGATCCAAGGTGAGATACCCGAGCCCGACATCATCGAGAAAGGAAAGGCGTTTGCGCAGCTCTAACAACACACCCTCCATCACGTCAGATTTCCCCTTGGGGATGTTCACTTTTTTCATCCACTCCCGTGCAGAAGAAATGGATAAGGCGCAGAATTCATCGATCCCCAACTCTTGTTGCGCGTGCTTTAATTTCACCGCAAGGAACTCAGGCCGGAGACGTTTTCCCTGACAATCGTGACAGAGGCGGGACGTCATGAAACGCCCCATGCTCCGCTTTACGGTATCGCTCTCAGACTCACGATAGAGCCGTTCGACCTGACGGCAAATTCCCTCGAATTCCTTTTCCCAAGGAATTTGTCGACCGTCTTTTTCCCACAACACGGAAATCGAACGTCCCTTGGTCCCGTAGAAGAGCTCCTGTTGAAAGGAATCCGGAAGAGCTTCAAAAGCGGTATCCAATGCCAGCCCATGATCTTTTGCGAGCGCTTCGAGGTGGAGCTGATTCCACCCTTTCTTTTTTGAAGACCCTTTTGTCCAGACCGTGACGGCTCCGGCCGAAAGAGATTTACTTTGGTCTGGAACGACGAGGGTGGGATCACAAAACACTTCGGTCCCAAGACCGTGGCAAGTTTCACAAGCTCCTAGATGCGAGTTAAATGAGAAATGTTTGGGAGTAAGAGCGGGGAGTTCAAATCCAGTGTTAGGATTTCGGTAGCTGGTCGCATAAGCAAGCTCGGTCCAGGTCGACGCTCCTTTTTCCTGCGTCAGGGCGCGCACCTCGGTCCCACAGAGACGCAGGGCAATTTCAATGGAATCTGCCAGACGGGATTCAAGCCCATCTTTGACTACCAATCGATCAATCACGATTTCGATTTCTCCTCCATCGCGTGGCCAGTGCGCGATCGCTTCTTCTAACTCAAGCACCTCTCCCGCGATGCGGACTCTCACGAAACCTTGTCGCTGAAAATCTGCCAGCATGCCTTCACCATCTCCGTCGACCTGTAAGGGAGCGAGCAGGATGATGCGGGTCCCATTTGCTTTCTCTAAAAGACTCGTAACGATGTCTCCGGTGGTCATTTTTTCCAGACGCTCCCCTGTCACGGGGTCGTGCGGAACCCCGGCCGCCGAATATAAAATTCTGAGGAAATCGTGAATCTCCGTCACCGTCGCAATGGTAGAACGGGGATTTCCCCCGCCTGAGCGTTGCTCGATCGCGATAGCGGGACTCAAACCTTCAATGGAGTCGACCTCCGGCTTTTCCAGTTGGTCGAGAAATTGCCGCGCATAAGCCGATAAGGACTCCACATAGCGACGCTGCCCTTCGGCATAGAGGGTATGGAAAGCGAGACTTGATTTTCCACTCCCACTGACGCCGGTAATGACGACGAGCTTGCCGCGAGGAAGATCCACATTGATCCCTTTTAAATTATGCTGACGAGCCCCACGAATCTGTATCACAGGCGAGAGCATAAACGGAGGAGGTTTTGGCGACAATGCCAGCTTTGAAGTCATTCTGGTCATCTGGGATTCCTTTCTCTAAATTCAGACCGTGCTCGATGATTTCTTTTCCCCTGCCCCTT
Source organism: uncultured Verrucomicrobiales bacterium (assembly GCA_937930235.1). Classification (GTDB taxonomy): domain Bacteria; phylum Verrucomicrobiota; class Verrucomicrobiia; order Verrucomicrobiales; family Akkermansiaceae; genus SW10. The sequence goes on from CALGLJ010000143.1 coordinate 3,248, forward strand.
CATTAAAAATCTGTGGAGTGACTTCGCTGGAAGACGCGACTCAACTTGTGGAACTCGGAGTTCCGGCGCTTGGGATTAACTTTTGGCCCTCCTCGAAACGGTATTGCTCGCCGGATGATGCTTGGAATTTCGCGCTGGAAGTCAAGGGGCGCATTCTTCGAGTAGGCGTTTTTGTCAATAATGCCCGCCCGCTGGCTGCCGAGCTCTTTCATGCCGAAGTCATTGATGTGGTGCAGCTCCATGGAGATGAATCAATGGAAGAGGTCCATTTTTTCCTCAATCAAGGCATTCCGGTCATTCGTGCCGTGAGCGCGGAAGCACTCCCAGAAGATCCCTTACCGGAAAACAATTTTGCTCTGCTCATCGATACCCCAGCCGGAAAGGACTACGGAGGCACCGGAAAAACGTTCGACTGGTCGATTGCGCAAACCTTTCGCGAGCAAAATCCGGCTCTCCCGGTGCTTTTGGCGGGGGGGCTCAATCCCGAAAACGCCGCAGATGCGCAAAAACAAGTTGCGCCTTCAGCCCTTGATATCGCCTCGGGAGCAGAGCGCAGTCCTGGAGTGAAGGATTTTGCTAAAATTTCAGCTCTTATGGAGGCGTTGAAATGATGAATCTCTTCCTCATATTTCTTGGAGGAGGTTTGGGGTCGCTCGCTCGTTTCGGACTCTCAAGCGCGATTCAGAATCTTGCGACTAAAACCTCTCTTCATCGATTCCCCTTCGGGACTCTATCATGTAACGTGTTAGGATGTTTTCTTATCGGGTGTCTTTTTGGATATTTTTCAAATCGTGTGGCTCCACCATGGATCTTCCCCTTTCTCGCGACTGGTTTCTTGGGAGGTTTCACGACCTTTTCGACCTTTGCGAAGGAAACACATGATTTATGGAATGGGGATTTAACCCATCTCACTCTCCTAAAAATCGTTATTTCAGTTGCGTTAGGGATTTTCTCCGTTTTTCTAGGAATGAAATTAACGCACCCTGGTGTTTCCTAATCTAACTTATGGCCAAGGTTTCCTTGAGTTTTGTCTTTCTTCCATCTCATGCCTACGAGTATAGATAAGCATCGTATTGCTCACATTTGTTCTATCTATGTTGAATAACCACCAACGCAAAGCATCTCTGGGACTCACTCTGTGGGTGACGAGTATGTATGCCACTCCCGCTCAGGATCTCCTGCAAGATGTTCCCACTCTCCCACCCGTGAGTGATGCACCAGCACTTCCAGACGTGATTCCAGATCTTCCGGGCACCATTGATCCGCTTCCCGGAACAGAGCTCCCTCCCATTACCCCTCCGAGTAATGTCGCGCCTGATGCATACGTGCCACCTTCTTTCATTCCAGAATCACCCGCGGCCTCCGAGAACCCTCTGATTCCAGGCTCGGATCTGCTCCCTTCAACTGCGCCCAGCCTGCCTGGGGACAACTCGAGTGATGACCTCCTTACGAATGACTCTTCTTCTGGCGAAGCATCTTTTATTGATGGTCGCGGGGGAGATGATGATCGCGAAGTATCAGATGTGATCCAAGGCGTTGGGAGTACTAGCTTCAATGGCCAAGAACGAGGCGGAGAAACAGAAGGCTGGACCTTCGGAGTGCGCCTGATTGAAAGTTACACCTCAAACTTACAGCTCGGGAACCAGAACAATGATGCGACTCTCTTCACGCAAATCAGTCCTTCTTTTTCTTACCGTTCTGCGCCAGATGGCGAAGCCCGCTTCATCTTAGCGGCAAGTTATACTCCTACCGTTTCTTTTTATCACAGTGGCTCAGAAGGGACCACTTACGATCATGATTTTCAAACGAGTCTGACTTATGAGGGAGAAAAATTAGTCTTAGGATTCAGCGGTGCCTACTCCCTGATCAACGCGCCCAACCGATTCACCGGTGCCTTCACGCGGAGCATCAATCGATCATTAGAACTCGATGCAAGTTACTCGATTTCTGAAAAAACAACCCTTTACTCCAATCTAGAATACCAAACACGAGAAACTAACGTTGGAAATCAGCAGGCAGGGAATGATCCAGATGGAAACCCACCTCTCAATTTACAGGACAGTGATGTCCTATCCTACACCTTGAGTGCTTTATGGGATGTTTCCCCCAAGTTGCAGTTCGGCCCCGGTTTCCGATACGCCAATAGCAAATCGGGAGTTGGAACCTCACGAAGTATCGCTCTCACCGGAGATGTCCGCTATAGCTACTCTGACAAAACTAGAATCACCGCAAGTCTCGGTCTGGAAGAAAGTAGCTTCCCGGGAAGTAGTGATGAAATCTCCCCCACTGGGAGCATCCGAGTCGATTATCGGCCGAGCCCAGTCCTCACTTGGCGAGGGGAAGTGCGTTATGAGTCGATTCCATTAACCCAGGGGCTCGGCAATCTCATTGATGGAGGCGATGGCCTCGGAGGTTCTGGAGATGGCGGCCAACAGTTCAATGCCGTCATTGGGTTCAACTATCGTCCCGGGTCCACCTGGTCATTTAACGGGAATCTTTCGCGTCGCACGGCCCCATCATTCATTGGCGAAGGGAATATCATCGACACCAGCATTAGCCTCGGTGCAAACCGGGTCATCGGTCGAGGAAGCCTCGGCTTTAGCGTAGCACAAAGCTTCACCGACTCGGAAGGAGGCGGCATGTTTGTTCAGGATGACCAAGAGTTCACCCAGCTTTCGATCAACTATCGCCATCCTTCCATTCTCGAAAATCTCTCTTTCGAATCACAGCTCTCTTATTCTAAGAGCACTGGCGGCATTTCTTTCGATCAAACATCTGCATCCATTGGCCTTGGATACCAATTCTAAATCTCAAACCTCATCATCTCATGAAAACCCTTCACCATCTTATCATCACCGTTCTCTGTTCACTCATCATCTCGGTGCAGGCTCAGGATGTCCGCCTCAAGCCGGGTGACCAGCTTGAGATCGAAATCTACGGTCAAGAGGACATGAAAGCCACGGTCCCTGTTGAAGCAACAGGCGAAGCCTCTTTTCGCTTCCTAGACCCGCTCAAAGTCAAAGGCATGACCTTGAAAGAAGTTCGGACGATCGTGACGGAAGCTTACAAGGCGGATTATTTTCAAAACCCGGAAGTCACCATCCGCATCCTAGAACTCGCCCAAGGAAGAGTCCGAGTGATGGGAGCAGTAGCCGCCGTCAAGGACATCGCCTTAGAGCGCGGACAGAAACTCAGTGCGGCAGAAGCGATTGCGGCCGCTGGAGGAGTCACGGCACTTGCGGATAAAAACAAGATCACGATTCGATCTAAAGATGGGAAGAAAAAAGGAATCTATCAGCTTGCGGCCTTACAGAATGCTAAGGGCGGTCAGATTGTTTTTCTAGATGATGGTGACAGCATCGAAGTTGGAACGAACGCCAATGCAGGAAAAACGGTCACCATCATGGGAGATATTACAAATCCCGGAGTCGTAGACTACCCGCTTGACGGCATCACCCTAGAAACGCTCATCGGAATCAGTGGTGGGGTGAAACCAACCGGCCTTGCGCAAAGCGCAACCATCACCCGAGGAGGAAGAAAAGGAAGACCCAACCGAGGAATGCAAACCAAACTCTTTCCTAATGACGTGGTAGAAATCCCGAGAAATCCAAATGTGGGGAAATTTGTGACGATGGATGGTCACATCACGAAACCTGGTCAGCTCGCATTCCCATTAAATGGTAAATTAACTGTTAGTCAGGCGATCGCTGCTGCTGGAGGAAAGGCTCGCTTGGGCAATTTACGAAATATCACCGTAAAAACCGGAGGACAAATTAGGAAAGTCGATCTGAAAAAGGTGAGAGAAAGTAAGCAAGCAGACATTCTACTGAAGCACGGAGACACCGTAACAATTCACGAGCGTAGACTGTAATACGCTATCGCTTCTTTCTAAATCATCTTCTGTTAATAACACATGGCTCAAGAAACTGAACCTTACGATCAGAGCTACTATCAGGAAGAGAGCTTTGTAGAAGCTCCCAAGGCTCCGAGACTGCTAGAGCCTTCTTACCTTATTCCCCGCCTCCTTTACCGATGGCATTGGATTCTCATCGGTCTCGTGATTGGCTTAGCCTATGGCTATATCTCGATCAAACTCGCCACTCCAATTTATAAATCGCAAGCCGTTGTCCGTGTTGTTGAAAGCACTGGATCGAGTAGTGCAGATGATACGGGGACGGATATTGAAGTGAAAAGTAAAGGAGCGGTCGATGCCGTCAGAGAACAATTCAACGTCACCGAGCTTCGGGAAGCCATTGCCCGAGACCCTGCCGTCAACCAACTCCCTGGTCTACGACCTCCGCCAGAAAAGAAATTTGCAGATATCTTCAAACCAGAATCCGAAGAGGAAAACGAAGAAACACAAATCCCCTACGCCGTCGATGAGCTTGCCGGAGAGATCAATGGTTGGGCCAGTATTAACGCACGGAGAAATTCCCGTCTCATCGATATTGTCGTCCTCCACCCTCGCCCGGAAGTGGCGCAAAAAATCGCAAACAAGTATATCTATCATTACAAAAGGAGACGAGGAATTGGAGCTGGGTCAAAATTAGGCGAACAAATCCTCACCACCAAAGCAGATCTTAAAGAAGCCACCGCTGCCATCTCGGAAGAATCTCGTAAAAGAGATAGCTACAATCCAGCGCTGGAAGCGGAAGTCGCCTTCTTGGAAGCCAAAAAACAAGCGGAAGATCTCCGACTCGTTTTTAAGCATAAGCATCCAAACATGGTCCGCGGAGAAGAATTACTCAAATTACGAAAAAACACCCTCATTGAGGAACTCCAAAACGTGTTAGTGAACGAGCAAGACAGCGTCTTTTGGGAATATAAGCGCGATCGCCTGAAGGATCTCGAAAATCCGCAAACCCTATCTCTTTTAAGAAGTCAGGTCACCGCACGTGCTTCTCAGATCGATGATATTATTGCCGATCAGAAAACTCAGAGAGCGAGCCTTTCCGAGCAACTGAAAGAACTCAATGCGGATCGCGATAAAAAGAGTGATGAAATCACAACTGAGGAAGAAGCTCGCCTCAACAAAGCGGTTTACTCCCCGAACCGTAAGCAGTTGATGACGAAAGGAACCGTCTACGGTCTGGCCGCTGGCTTAGCCTTAGCCTTTGTTTTCCAATTCTTTGACAATAAGGTAGGATCCGTTGCAGAAGCAGAGCAAGCGTATGGCCTCCCCATTCTCTCGGCCATTAAGAAACTTCCGAGTGAAGAGGTCATGGCAGCGGAAAAGGAGGCTTTAGTCGATCTCCCGAACTCCTTTTATGATGTGCATCCCAACCTCGCCGTGCCCGGCTGGGCCTCTGACCCAGTCTACTCGGAGATGTTCCGAGTGCTACGTGCTTCGGTTTCTCTCTTGGGAGATGCCAGTGAGCGAAATGTCACTCTGGTCAGCTCTTCCATCCCAGGTGAAGGTAAAACCTTTGTCGCGGCGAACTTGGCTTTGGCTTACGCGAAGCAAGGCACCCGCACCCTTTTAATTGATTTTGATCTTCGAAAACCAGCTCAGCACAAAATCTTCGGACAGCCTCGGCACGGGTTCCAAGGAATTGTGGATGTTCTTGTCGGAGCGGCAGGCTTAGGTGATGTCATCGCCACCTTCGAAGGGTTTACAAACCTTTCGGTCATCTTTTCCGGAACCCGATCTCCAACTCCGGGTGAGCTCATGGAGCCAGCCAAGCTCTACAGCATTATCGAAGCCTATGCTGGAAATTTTGATCATGTGATTATTGATAGCGCTCCGCTTTTACCGGTCCCGGACACCCGTATTCTTGCACCTCTGGCACATAACTTCTGTCTCGTCGTGCGGGCAGATCATACTCCACGAAAGGCAACCTATTCCGCGCTCGAACTCCTCGCCGCAGATGGCATTCAACCCTCTGGGATTGTCTTGAATGACTTCACGGAGAAGAAGCTCCAAGCGGGTAAATATGGTTATGGCTATGGCTACGGAGAATATGGTGAAGGTCATGATGATGATGACGACGATCCGGTCGTTTAAAAAAAACTCATCCTACTTCCGCAACCCCGCCCTCGCCCATGTCCTTCTTTCAAAAAATACCTCCTGCTTCTTAGAACATTGAAATCTAGCTCCTTTGGTTTCCCCTCTATCTCGAGTTAAGGGACCAACGGCGGTAGTTACTCGGGATTAATATACTCATGCTCTTCAAACTTTTCCGCCTGATCCGTCGATGCATCGACCTCGCTATTCCTTTCGGAAAAAAGCGTTTAGTTCTGGTTGCCGGAGTGATCTTTCTCAATGGAATTTTTGAACTGATTGGGGTCGCCTCCATCTTGCCCTTCTTTGCCCTCGCGACAGATCCTGACAAATTTCTCGCAAAACCCTTCGCGGTAAAGATTCTCGAAACGTTTCCTTTCATAGCCGAGAACCCGATCGTCTGGGCGGGGATCTTTTCGATCATCTTATTATTCGTCGCCAATGGCATGGGACTTCTCAGCCAAGTCGTCCGCGTGAAGTATGGCTTTGCTTTTGGGCACTCTCTGCGAACCAGAATGATGCGCTCGCTTGCGCGAAGACCATATAGCTATTTTTTAAACCGCAATTCTGGAGAGCTGCTTCAAAAAACAGTCGACGACGTCGGGCGATTCATTAACGAGGTTTTTCTCCCTCTTCTGGACGTGATTTCCAAGGCCGTCACAATCTCTTTTCTCATTGTGGCTGCGATCATGGCAAATCCGAGTATCGCCTTCGGAGCAGCCGGACTCTTTGCGGTATTTTACCTCACGGTCTTTCTTTTTATTCGTAAACATTCACTCAGAATTGGAGCTCAGTTACGGATGACCAATAAAAGGATCATGGTGTCGGCTCAGCAATTTTTTGGCTCCATGAAGACCGTACTCGTTCACAATAAAAGTGATCACTTCATCAATCAGTTTGCAGAAAACTCAGCCCGACAGGCTCGGCTCCTCCCGAAAGCACGTCTCTTCAGCTTTTTCCCGCGCACCATCATTGAGCCTCTCGCTTACGGGGCATTGGTGGCGGTCGTAGTCTGGATGTCTTTTCAGGGAAAAACTCTCGTCGATATTTTACCCCGTCTCACGGTCATGGCGGTGGCGGGAATGCGTTTAATCCCCGCTTTTCAGTCTCTCTATGCACAACTGAATCAGGTGACCACGATGCACTACACGCTTGGAGAACTCGAAGCGGAAATTGAAGAGGCCAATCTGACGCTGATGAAAACTTCCAAAGAGACCTCTGAGACTTCTGAGGTCTCTCATCTCTCTTTCTCTGAAGAAATCGAGCTCGATCATATTTCCTTTCAATACCCGGGGGCACCAGCTCCCGTGATCAGTAATTTTCAGCTCAGCATTCCCCGGAAATCATCCGTCGGCATCATTGGACCCACCGGCTCGGGAAAATCTACCCTCGTGGATACCATTCTCGGTTTACATGAAATCCAATCTGGTGCTCTCCGCGTCGATGGGAAAGCCCTACAGAAAGCGGACATGATTGCTTGGCGGAATATCATCGGATACGTCCCCCAAGATATTTACCTCATTGACGCTACCATCGCAGAGAATATTGCCTTTGGAGTCCCAGAAGATGAGATCGACCACAAGCGGGTCGAAGAAGTTGCGAAAGCAGCTCAGATATTTGAATTCATCGAAACTCAGCTCCCCGAAAAATGGGAAACAGAAGTCGGAGAACGTGGAGTCCGGCTTTCGGGAGGTCAACGACAACGCATCGGACTCGCCCGAGCGCTCTACACCCGCCCAGAATTACTCATTCTTGATGAGGCGACCAGCGCCTTGGATATTAAAACTGAGGAAGAAGTCATGAAAGCGATCGACGCTCTTCAAGGCACCCTCACCATCATCATTGTCGCTCACCGTCTCAGTACGATTGAAACTTGTGATCAGGTAGTCGACTTAGCCAAACTGAAAAAATGACCCGAGAAGTTCTCAGTCTCGCTTGCGGGAAACAAATCTACTTCGAAATGGTGGCCTCTCTGGCCCGCTCGTTTCGTTGGCATAATCGGGACAATGCCATTTCATTTGTTATCGCGACCGATGACCCTCAGAAAATCCCTCCCGATGTGGCAGAATGGTGCGAAGTTCACGTCATCGAAAATACCGATGCCGTTGGTTTTGAACTTAAACTAAGTCTCGATCTTTATGCTAAAGCGGATCGCACCCTCTTTATCGATGCCGATTGTCTCGTCACCCGCGACCTGACGGAAGTGTTTGATTCTTTTGAAGGAAAGACGTTTACCTGTCTCGGTCGGAACCTTTCAGAAGGAGAATGGTTCGGAAATATTGCCGAACGGTGTCAGGCCATCGGAGCAGAACAAATTCCCGTCTTTGTCGGAGCAGTCTACTACTTTGAACGGGGTTCCTCCTCTAAAGAAGTCTTTGATGAAGCACGGGCACAAGCCGAGCACTATGACGAGCTGGGCATTGTCAGATTACGTGGACGAAAAAATGAAGAACCGTTGATTTCCATCGGCATGGCTCGATATGGCTTCCAAGCCAGCAAAGATACCGGAGACTTTAAATGCGATGTCATGGGATTTGCCGGTCTTGTGAAAATCAACATTCCCGCAGGGACTGTGGAATTTAATGAACCACGGCGTGACTTTCTCCACGTGCCTTACTGTGATGAAAAAGCCCATCCTGCTATCGCCCATTTCAACGATGCCTTCACCAGCATGTGGGAATATCGCAAAGAAACGAAGCGCCTGCGCATGATCATGGCAGAAGGAAAATCTGCTTCTGCCGCTGCGTTCACCTCCACCTTGGGAACTGAATTACCAGGACGCACAACTCGCTTCTTAAAAGAAACGCTCCGCCCAGTGTATCACGCCATTTTTGGCGCCAGAAAAATCAAACAGAACGAACGCCTCTAACAAAAAATCTTACTTCATCTCCCCATGAGTCAAAAAATTATCGGCCTTGGCCTTTCTCGCACCGGCACGACGAGTCTTGATCATTTCCTTAAAAAACTAGGGTACGATAGTCATCATTTCATTCCAGGACTGTTTCAAAAACCAAATTGGCAATTCCTCGAAAATTGTGATGCGGTCATGGATTCTCCTATTCCTCTCATTTATCAAGAGATCGACGAACGCTTTCCGAATTCTCGCTACATCCTCACCACCCGTGACGAAGAAAGTTGGCTGACCTCTATGAAATGGATGCTGACTCATGGAAAAGTTATTTGGAATTACAGTGCCGAACTGCAAAAATACCATCAGGAGCTTTATCATTGTTATCGTTATAAAGAACACATCCTCAGACGCCGGTGGCGCGAATATCACGAAGAAGTGAAAGATTACTTCAAGGATCGCCCTCAAGATATCTACACCATCAATATCAGCGAAGGTTTTGACACAAAGGCGCTCTGCCAGTGGTTGGGTAAAACGCCCATCGATGCCCCAGAGCCAAAAGTAAACGCTCGCCGAGATGCTCCTCTAGTCAAACGGATCAAATATTCAATTAAGGAAACCCTTGGCCTTCTGCATCACGGAATATAGTTTGTTAGAAACCTTTATGAGTCGTCTCTGCATCTATTTCAAAGAGGAATCTCCGGTCGACCGGTGGTTCCCCGGCGACCGGCTCTTTCGTCCCTTACTCAGGCGGATCATCAAGGGAAAATCTCGCCGTGATGGAGTCGATAAAACATTTATCAACCTCTGTCTGGGACTCGATCAGCTCAATGTTCCCTATCACATTAACCTTCCCTACGCAGAACTCCATCCACACGATCACGTCGCAGTTTTTGGTCGTGGCAAAACGTGTTTGGAGGGTTTTAAACGAAGCATTCCTATTGTGGCGGGAGTCGGATTAATGGATCACCCGAGTAACTGGCCTGATCTCTGCCAAAAGTATCCCATCAAAACTCTCCTTCAGCCTTCTCGCTGGGCGGCTGATATCTATCGAAAAGCGTTCACCCCCACCCCGATCGGCCTCTGGGCTACGGGCATCCAAACAGACCTTTGGCGCCCTCAACCGGAAGTAGAAAAAGACATCGATGTCTTAATCTACGACAAAATACGCTGGGGACGAGACGAACACGCGGAACACCCGCGTGCCAGTTTTATGGAAGAACTCGTGCGCAGCAGAGACTTGATTTCTCACACCATTCGATACGGTGATTATACGCCCGAAGATTATCTGTCTCTCTTGTCACGCTCTCGGTCCATGGCCTTTCTTTGCGAACATGAGAGTCAGGGACTAGCTTATCAAGAGGCTCTTTCATGTGATGTCCCAGTCTTTGCGTGGAATCACGGCTCTTACCTGAACCCTGCCTACCTCCAACCTTCCACCCCTCCCATTCCTGCAACGAGCGTCCCCTACTTTGACTTTCGCTGTGGACTCACCTTTCAAGGTCTGGAGGATATCGAAGATACCTTCGATGAGTTCTGGGGCACCTTGATTACCTCCGGATATACTCCTAGAGAATATATTCTTGAGAACCTCTCTCTTGAGCGATGTGCGGGAGAGTTTTTAAATTTTTTCAATATCTAGTATCTCATGTCTGTCATTCTCGAATTTGAAAGTGGACTGGGAAACCAGCTCTTCCAATTTGCGGCTGGCTATACTCTTGCGAAAAAACATCAGACACAACTCATCGGAGATACCTCACGATATTGTAAAAAATCATCCCCTGATTGCCGAGTCACGTTTCGGCAATTTCATCTGGAGTCACTCGGTTTTCCGATGTCCTATCGAAATAATCCACCAGCTTCATTATTTCACATCCGCGGTTTTCCTCGGGTTTTCCGTTTCGCAAGAAATGCGAGGCTCACATCCTATCGCTGTATGGGTGCTCATACTCCCGTTTTTGACAATCTGCCCGATGAGAGCTTCCTCAGTGGGCACTTCCAAGATTTGAGTTATTTCCGAGAAGAGCGGGAAGATATCTACACCATCATTGAAAATCGATTAGAACACCTTGCCAAAAATAAGGCGGAACCACTCCCCTACAATTGGGGAGCACTGCATATCCGACTTGGTGATCATCTCAAAATTCCAGAATTTTATCCCGACTGGTTTGCTAAGTATTACCTTCGAGCGACCGAGCTCCTGCTTGAAAGCCACCGCTGCGCAAAGGTGAAAGTCTTTAGTGATGATCCTGCTCAGGCCAAAGAAATGCTCGCTCAATTTAAAGATAAAGTCATCTTTGCTAATGGTGATCAATCGCACGGCGGTGCCCTCGATCTCTACGAGATGTCTACGGCAACCGTCGTCGGAATCTCAAACAGCTGCTTCTCATGGTGGGCAGCCTTTTTGGCCAGCAAAACCGGAAGTCGAGTCATCGCCCCTCGATATTGGTCTGAATGGTGTAAAGAACCGGAAAAACTACTCTATCCTGATGACTGGGATATTCACGGATTTTCCATCGATGATAACGAAGATTATGACGGATAAAAAAATTGCACTTCTCACCCTTCAGCATCTCTCCAACGCCCCTCGTGCTCAAAAAGAAGCTGGAGCCCTCGCCGCCGCTGGAGCAGACGTGACCGTCTTCGGAAGCTGGTGGAATGCGGAACGCGCCGAAGAAGATCGTTCCTTGGCCAAGAAGCTGGGGATTACCTACGTCCCACTTGTCGATCTGAGACCAGACACGCCATCGACCTTTCTGCCTCGTCTACGTACTCGAATTGCCAAAGAAGCCATTCAACGCCTAGGAATTGCCTTGCCTGAATCTTTTGGAACAAGTGCTCGCTTAATGGTGCCGGCAATCAAAAAACTCCAACCTGATCTCACCATGGTTCATAGTGAGCCGGGGCTTTGGGCTGGAAAAAAATTAATCAAATCAGGATTCAAAATCGGAATCGATTTCGAAGATTGGTTTTCTGAAGACCTCCTTCCCGAAGCACGCAAAACGAGACCAGTAAAAGCCATTGCCGAAGCGGAGAAATTCATTCTGAAACACGCTGCCGTCAGCTTTGCCACCACAGATGCCATGGGGCAGGCTTTAAAGGAATGGGCTGGTTTAAAAAACGCTCCTATCACCATCCCGAACACCTTTCGATGGGCCGACTCTCCAAAGGTCCGAGAGAATCCTGATAATCGAAAACAAGATTGCGTCTCGTTCTACTGGTTCTCACAAACGATTGGTCCGGGACGAGGGCTGGAAGTTTTAGCTGATGCGCTGAGTCATCTCAAAGGGGAATGGCAACTCCACCTTCGAGGCAAATTTCACGGTCGCGCAGATTGGTTCGAGAAAACATTTTCTGATGAAATCCGAGACCGTGTCATCATCCAGCCCATCGTTCCCAATCATCTGCTTCCGTTGCATAGCGCGAGTCATGACGTAGGACTCGCTCTCGAGGAACCATTTTGTAAAAGCCGAGATCTCACCGCGACGAATAAAATTTTTGAATACCTGCGATGTGGCCTCGCACTCATTGCGACGGAAACTTCTGGCCAGAGAGAAGTCATGAAACATTGCCCCGATGCAGGGCAGTTAATTTCTTCTGATGATCCGGTCGCTCTCATTTCTTCGCTCCAATCTTATATCGATCACCCTGAACTGGTGAAAAAGAGTAAAGCGGCCGCGAGAGCCGTCGCTGCCGATCAATGGTCTTGGGAAAAGTATGAAAAGATTCTGGTCCAAGAAATTGAAAAAGCACTTCGCTAATCTTTGGCACTCACCTTATGCGCGTCCTCATTCTTTCTCCTCACTTCCCGCCCAGCAATGCTGCGGATATGCAACGCGTCCGCATGGTACTGCCCTATCTCAAAGAAGCTGGAGTTGATGCAGAGGTTCTCGCCGTTCACCAGAATCAGGTCGCATGCCCTCAAGACCCTTGGCTCGTAGATGGACTCCCCAAGGGAGTAACTATTCATCGAGTCCACGCCGTGGGTCTCCGTTGGTCAAAAGTCCCCGGACTCGGAACCCTCTCTCTCCGCGCGATGAGAGCCCTGCAAAATGCAGGTGATCAAATCCTCGCAGAAAAAGAATTCGATCTCATCTATTTTTCCACCACACAATTCACCACTCATCTCTTAGGGCTTCATTGGAAAGAGAAATTTCAAATCCCCTTTCTTATGGATTATCAAGACCCATGGGTGAGCGACTATTATCGAGAACATCCCGAAGTGACCCCGCCAGGAGGACGCTTCAAGTATGGTCTAGCAGACTGGCTCAATCGCCGGAATGAACCCAAAGTCATTCGAGAATGCTCAGGCTTCACTTCCGTCTCTCCTGAATACCCTAAACAACTCGCCAAGCGTTATGGGGGAAAGCCACTTCCCTCGATTGTGTTACCATTCCCCGGCGATACTCAAGACCTAGACCGTGTCCGAGACTCGGGGACGACTCAGAGCGTGTTTGACCCCGCTGATGGATTGCAACACTGGGTCTATGTGGGCCGAGGTGGAGAAGACATGGCCCTTGCCATCCGGGCCTTTTTTCATGCCCTCCGAGAACGTGGCATCCCTGATCAGCTGCGCCTTCATTTTATTGGAACTTCATACGCCGCTGCCGGACAGGGAATCAAAACCATCGAACCCCTCGCTCAGGAATTTGGGCTCGATAAAATCGTGCAGGAACATCCTGACCGTATCCCGTATTCAGAAACGCTGCGCTGCTTGCTCGATGCAGACGGCCTCGTTATCCCCGGTTCAGATGATCCAGCCTATACCGCGTCAAAAATTTATCCCTATCTCCTCGCGAACAAACCGATGCTCGCCATCTTTCATGAAAAAAGCTCGGTCACGTCACTCATGAACTCAGTAGGTGGAGGGGTCATTGTCCCCTTCAGTTCAGAAGAATCTTTCGAAGAAATATCGACGAAAATTCAACGCAGCGCTTTCACAGAAACAAACGCTTTGAAGAAAATCCCACTGGATTCTGAGGCGTTCCGGCCCTACGACGCGCGCTCTCAAGCGCAAGATCTTGCCGATTTTTTTAATCTCTGCTTTACTGAGAAAGGATAACGCCATGTATCACAAACCCATGCCTCGTAAACGCGCTCGCAGACCTGGTCCTCCAGGAAGGCGACGCCCGGCGAGCGCTATCGCTGAGGGGGACAATCTCCTTGGGGCAGACTATGGAACCATTTCCACCCAAGCCCGACCTCTCTTTGAAACCGGCTGGGTTTTCATGTGCATTGGCATGATCATCGGGACATTCAGCCTTTATTTGGCCTCTCCCAGCCTGATGCCAGCATTTCTGGTCATCGTCGTACCTGCCCTCATCGGGATTAAGCTCTGGGCGAAAGAAGAGCACATCGGCCTTCCTATTTTTCCGATCTTTTTAGTGCAGCAAGCGATTGTCTACGCCCTCCCCGTGTTTGCTTATCGAGAACGAAGTATCGAGAGCAACTATGAACCCATCTTTCTGCTTTCGGCCAGTCTCACGGGGATCTTCTTTCTCACCTTTTATATCGGTTGGAAATTTACCAAAAAACGAACCAAATCGAAGATTTCAAAATTTAATCTGTCTCTGGGAGAAGGAGAGGATTCAGATGCCAAAATTCTCAATCTCGCATTTGCTTTGCTCGGAGCTGCGCTGAGCTTCCACATTGTTTGGCGTTCTGGTATTTGGGACGCAATTTTCGATCCTTATCTGGGACGATTCCTTTCGCTCCTGCGAACCTTCTCCGCAGCGGCCTCGATGTTAGGTGCTCTTTTAGGTGGGATTGTCATTGGAAAAATCCCTACCGGCAGTCGCCGCATCATTTTCTGGTCTCTGGTGGGCTCTCTCGCGGTGATCTCGCTCATTGATGTGTTGCTCTCCGATGCTAGCCGTGTGGTGATTGCGGCCGTGGTGGGAATGGCTCTGGGAAAAGGGAAACCTCCCTGGGCTCTTCTGATTGTGACTTTCTCAATCGTGGGTTTCTTGAATCCTGGGAAAACGGAGATTCGAGTTCGGTATTGGGAAAGCGGGACGAATTCTACCAACCTTTCATTTACCGAACTCCCAACATTTTTCGGAGACTGGGTCGGTATCAGTATGAACTTGATGTTTGGGGATAAGGATAAGGATGAGTCGAAGAAAGAAGAAGGGCACAGTGTCTTAAAACGAATTGATAACCTTCAAAACACCCTCTTTGTCGTAGATGCTATCCAACGAAGGAAACGCCCCATTCTGAAAGGAAAGACTTACATCATTATTCCTCAGCTCTTCATTCCTCGTTCAGTCTGGAAAGATAAACCCATTGCACATCTGGGCCAGCAGCACCTCAATCTTGATTTCGGGAGACAAAAAACGATCGAAGAGACTTTACGAGTCTTCCTTGCATGGGGAGTGCTCCCGGAGGCGATTGGAAATTTCGGAGTCATTCCCGGCCCTATTTTTCTTGGGCTCACCATGGGAGCACTCATCGGGTGGCTGGAACGGATTTCACAAAAGAAACGAATTCTCTCGGTGGAAGGGCTCACTCTCGGCGGACTCCTTCTCATTACTGCAGGTTCTTACGAAATGGTGGCGAGTGTTCTTTTGACTTCGACTTTCCAGTTTTTAGTTGCGGTTGGAGCGGCTGGATTTGGCCTTTACGTTATTTTCCAAGGGAAAGATGTGGATGCAAAAGACGAGCGCGTAGCTAAACGCCAAGACTCTGCCATTTCCGGAAATAAATCACCTCATGCGACGGTTCCTCTTAAAGGCACGGTAGCCACTGCTCCTCTTTCCACTCAACCCATCACGCAAGCCGTGATTCCAACAACCCCTCTCGAAACAAGCTCCTTACAACCATACACGGCCGCTCCCCTATCGACACAACCGATTAGCCAGAAGCCAACCCAACCCCAGCCCCAACCGCCTGAAAAATTAGCGGGCGGAATCACCATCCGTTCTCAATCGCAACCATTTTCTGATGAGCCAAACGAATCACAACAGCCCTAAGCCAAAACGATTGGCGGTGATCGTTTCTCACCCCATTCAATACTACTCACCTTGGTTTCGACACTTAGCCAGTCGACCGGAGCTAACGCTTAAAGTCTTCTATTTATGGGATTTTGGAATTGAGGAGAAAAAGGATGAAAAATTCGGCACCGCATTCACTTGGGATATCCCACTCTTGGATGGTTATGATTATGAATTGCTAGAAAACATCAGCGCAGACCCGGGCACGCACCAATTTAAGGGACTCGATAATCCGGAAATCATTTCCAAATTGCAAAACTGGAACCCCGACGCGATTCTTCTTTTTGGATATAATTATGCCACTCACATGCGGGTGATTCGCTCTTCGGAACTCAGAGATATCCCGCTGATTTTCCGAGGAGATTCACACAATCTTTATCCAGTCACCGGCCTGAAACCCACTCTCGCTCGCCTCTTGAGACGTTGGACTTTCCGCCGTTTTGATCGGGTCCTTTCAGTCGGAAGCGCGAATGAAGATTATTTTTCAAGCTGTGGGGTCGCGACAAACAAGATGATCAGAGCCGCACATTGCGTTGACAATGACCGCTTTCAGAAGGCGGCTCCGGAAGCAGAAGCTCAGGCCATTGAGTGGCGTAAAGAACTAGGAATCCCAGAAGAGTCCTTCGTCTTTCTTTTTGCAGGGAAATTTGAATCCAAGAAACGCCCGACCGACCTGCTTGCAGCTTTCAAAAAACTCGATCAAAAAAATACCGCTCTTCTCCTCATCGGTGGGGGCGATCATGAAGAAGAATTACGTCGCGAGGCAAATGAAGATGTCTATTTTGCGCCTTTTCAAAATCAAAGCCAAATGCCGAAGGTTTACGCCACCGGAAACATCCTCGTCTTACCCTCGTATGGACGTGGTGAAACTTGGGGCTTAGCGGTCAATGAAGCGATGAACCTCTCCCGCCCCGCAATCGTTAGCAGCCATGTGGGATGCGGCGCAGATCTTGTCCTAAATGATGACACCGGATGGGTCTTCCAAGCAGGAAAAATCGAAGACCTCACCCAAGCGATGCGGCAAGCAGCTCAAGATCCAAAACGCACCGCTCAGATGGGAGCCAATGCTCGCAAACATGTCTCAGGTTTCTCCTACCAAGCCGCTGGGGAAGCCGTCGTGCAAGCGATGAATGAACTGACAAAATGAGTGATTTTAAAAATCAGCCCCCACCCATTGTAATCGTCCCGGAACTCTTCCGAGTCACCGGAGGCGTTCAGATTTTTTCACAACGCTTCATTGAGGCACTCGATTACCTTTTTGATGGTCCCGTTCCCGTGATTTCTCGCAATGATCGGAGAGCCGATTGCCCGGAAGAATTCCTTCAGGGACGTCGGTTTACCGGCTGCGGCACTTTCCCAGTATCAACTCGCCGTTACGCCGTAATTGGAGCTTGCACCTTAGCGAAAGGGCCTCTTTTTCTCTCGACCCACCCGCACTTTACTCCTTGGCTTAAAATACAGAAAAAACCGTACCTCTGTGTTGCGCATGGGATTGATGTCTGGAATATCAAAGGCACAAAAATCGCTGAAGGAATTTCCAAAGCAGCTCGCGTCATGCCCGTAAGTCGCTACACCGAGGAGCGGATGAAAGATCAACTCGGGGAGCAGATGCCGCCTTCAACGGTTTTTCCGAATACCTTTAATACCGAACGCTTCACGGCACAAGACCCCGTCACTCCCTGGAGGACAGAACTCAATCTCCCTGCCAACGCAAAACTCATGCTCAGCATGTGCCGCGTCAGTAAAAGTGAACAAGGAAAAGGCTATCATCGCATTCTTGATCTCATGCCAGAGTTGATTAAAAAACACCCTAACCTCTACTGGGTCCTCGGAGGGAAGGGAGATGATCTCGAAACGGTTAAAGAAAAAGCAACTCGACTTAAAGTGGCCGACCATTGCCGCTTCCCAGGCTTCGTCCCCGATGAAACGCTCCCAGACCTTTATCGAAGTTCAGACCTTTTCGTACTTCCTAGTAAAAAAGAAGGTTTTGGTATTGTCTTTCTAGAAGCCGCCGCCACCGGGCTCCCTGTCATTGCGGGAAATAAAGATGGATCGGTCGACGCCTTGGCAGATGGCGCTTTGGGCACCCTCATTGACCCTGAAGATAATGAGGCCATTCACGGAGCCATCGATCAAGTCCTCTCAAATCCCCCGCCCGATCGCCAAGCTCTCCATCACGATTGTGCAACTCGTTTTGGACAAGATGCCTTCTGTAAGCGTCTCGCCCTCATCATTTCAGAACATCTCTAAAAGATGAAAATCCTCCATACCATCGCCAGCCTTCATCCCGACACCGGCGGGCCTGCTCGCTCGGTCCCCGGACTCGCCAGCGCGGCAACACGGCATGGAGCAGAAATTCACCTTTGGGCCGATGATCTCCCCGACTTCATTGAGGCCCCAAAAGGCGTCACTCTCCATCGCGGAGAGTTACCCGACCTCCCCGGTCTTGACCTAGTTCACGATCACGGAGTTTGGCTCCCCCTGAACCATAAAGTAGCACGGTGGGCGACTTCTCGAAACATTCCCCGGATGGTCAGTCCGCGAGGAATGCTCGAACCCTGGGCGATCAATCACAATAAATGGAAAAAGAAGATCGCTTGGTGGCTCTATCAGAAAAACGATCTGCAATCCGCAGTCGCCCTCCACGCCACCGCACAATCAGAAGCGGACCAATTTCAAAACCTCGGCTTTCATCAGAAGATTCCCATTATCCCTAATGGGATTGACCTCCCATCGGTCCCACGACCTGCCCACTCGCAGAAAACGGTCCTCTTTCTCAGTCGTATTCATCCCAAAAAAGGACTCCCCATGTGGGTTGAAGTTTGGAAAAAAGTTGCTCCGCGCGATTGGAAAATGCGAATCGTAGGACCTGATGAAGCAGGCCACACCGAAGAGATTCGTCAAGCGGTCCATCATGCTGGATTTGAGAAAAGTTGGGATTTTGAAGGCCCACTCGAAGGAGAGGAAAAACTCGCAGCCCTTTCTTCAGCCGACCTCTTTGTCCTCCCAACATATAGTGAAAACTTTGGAATCGTAGTTGCCGAAGCATTGGCCTTGGGAACTCCCGTGATTACTACCACAGGGACGCCCTGGGAGGGGCTTCACACTCACCGCTGTGGATGGTGGGTCGATCCAACTGTCGACAGCCTGGCGCAAGCATTTAGCGAGGCCATTCAGTGTGAAGAACGATCTGCCATGGGCCAGCGAGGGTCTCAATGGGTCCGGGAAGAATTTGCCTGGGATGCGATTGGTCAGCGCATGGTAAAAGCTTATGAAGAAATTTTAAATGGACATTGAAGCAAATCGCAGCAGTCGTAAGTGGACTCGAAAAGAACTCGTGGGACGTATTTTATGGGCCTGTTTCTCTCCCCTCTTTCGGTGGAGTCCACGTCCATTCTGGGGCTGGCGACGCTTCCTTCTCACAAGCTTTGGAGCAAAGGTGGGACAGGAGGTAAGAATCGCTCCAAGCGCAAAAATTTTCATCCCCTGGACTCTCGAAATCGATGATTGGAGCTCGATCGGGTTTGAGGCATTAATTTACAATCTTGGCACAATCAAAATCGGAAAAAATGTCACCATTTCGCAACGAGCTCACCTTTGTGCAGGCACCCATGACTTTCGAGATCCCACGATGCCTCTCGTGAAATCCCAGATTAAAATTGGCGATAACGCATGGATCTGTGCTGATGCCTTTGTCGGGCCAGATGTCACCGTGGAGAAAGGTGGCATCGCCGCCGCTCGCGCCGTAGTGATCAAAGATGTTGCTGCCGAAACGATCGTTGCGGGAAATCCTGCTCGCCCTAAAGGAACTCGTTAAAATTTCTTCTCATGTTTTCCATTCTCATCCTCACCAAAGACGAAGAAGACAATCTTCCCGCTTGCTTGGACTCTGTTTCCTGGAGTGACGATATCGTCGTCCTCGATTCTCTCAGCACAGACCGAACTCAGGAAATTGCGCGAGAAAAAGGTGCCCGCGTTTTTGAGCGAAAATTTGATCATTTTGGTGCGCAACGCAAATATGCCTTAGATGAAATCGAATTTAAAAATCCTTGGGTCTTTCATCTTGATGCGGACGAAATTTTTAACTCCGCCCTCCGTGAAGAATGTGACCGAGTCATTGAGAATGATGAACACAGTGGATACTTCGTTCCGAATAAAATCATCTTCCTCGGAAAATGGATTAAGCATAGCACTCAGTATCCCTATCCTCAGGTTCGTCTCGTCAAAGTTGGAGAAATCAGCTTTGCCCAAGCCGGGCACGGCCAGAAAGAAGACAATGCCAAACGCGGAGTCGGTCACATCGACATCGCGTATGATCACTTTAATTTTTCTAAAGGCCTCGCAGATTGGATTGAAAAGCATAATCGATACTCCACTCAAGAAGTGGACTACGCTGCCGAACTCCGTGAAAAGGACATCATTTGGGGAGATCTCTTCGGCGAGAAAGCACAGCGAAATCTCACTTTAAAGACAATCTACGCCCGGATGCCATTCCGCTGGCTGATTAAATTCATCTATCTCTACGTGATCCGTCTGGGCTTTCTTGATGGTCGCCCCGGCTTCTACTACTGTGGCCTCCAAGCGGCGTATGAATTTATGATCACGGCAAAAATCGCGGAAGCAAAACACAAAAAAACAATTGATGCCTGAAGAGAAAAAACACCTCCTCCTCGTAACTCAGGTTTACCTCCCTGATCCAGCTTCCGTCGGTCAGCACATGGCAGACACCGCAGAGGAAATGGCTCGCCGTGGTTGGGAGGTCACGGTCCTCACTTCTGGAAATGGTTATGATGATCCTAGTCAGAAATTTCCTGCTCGTGAGCAGATGAATGGCGTGGATGTCATTCGCTTACCATTTTCATCATTTGGCAAAAAGACCATCGCGCATCGCCTCGCCGGACAGAGCCTCTTTTGTCTCCAAGCGATTCTCCGCGGCCTCTTACTGAAACGGCTCGATTCCATTCTTGTCACCACCTCTCCTCCCATTGGAGGAATGGTCGGCTGGCTCATTAGTGTGCTTCGGGGCGTTCCTTTTAATTTTTGGGTCATGGACCTCAACCCAGATCAAGCGATCGCCCAAGGCATCGTTTCTGAAACAAGCCTCCCTGCGAAAATCTTTAATTGGCTCAATCGCCGTTTACTCAATCGCTCAACGGCTGTCATTGCGATGGATCGTTTCATGGCGAAAAACTTAGAGAAAAAAGTCAGCCCCTTAGATGATAAAATGCACATCATCGCTCCTTGGCCGATGGAAGATGCTTTAGAAATCATCCCTAAAGAGAAGAACCCTTTCCTCGAAAAGCACGGTCTAACTGGGAAATTTATCCTGATGTATAGTGGGAACCACAGTCCTGTGCATCCACTTTCCACCTTCCTGAAGGCCGCCCAAGAACTCAAGGATGACGAACGCATCATCTTTGCTTTTGTAGGAGGAGGAAAAGCAAAAGAAGAGGTGAACCATTTTATTGAAAAGGAAGGCCCTCCCAATGTGATTTCATTGCCATATCAACCTCTGGATCAAATCAAATACTCCCTTTCCGCAGCCGATATCCACCTCGTTTCCATGGGAGAACCTATGATCGGATGTGTCCATCCTTGTAAATTTTACGGTGCCATGTCGCTGGCTAAGCCCGTTCTCTATCTCGGGCCCAAGGGGTCACATATTGGAGAAGTCATTGAAGAAGCCAAAATGGGATGGCAAATTGACCATGGTGAAACCGAATTACTCGTGCAAACCATCCGTGATGCTGCGGCCATGGCCACACCTGAACTTCAAGCGATTGGTGATCAAGGACGTGCAAAAATTCTTTCCTCTCTCAGTCGAGAACACCTATGTGGAGAATTCTGCGAAGTCATCAGCACAACTTCCTCCTCCGGTCGCTAGACTATTGGAGCGCTTGATTTACCTCGCCTCATCCGTGAGGAGTGCCTATCTTCTGACTTCTAACATTTCATTGTTTTGATTCTTCAAGGCCTATCTTTTTTCGTCCTCGCTCTGGCACTCTCATTGGGAATGACCAGGCTTATGATCTCTTTAGCTCCCAAGCTAGGGCTCATGGACACCCCTGGGGAACGTCGCATTCACACCAAAGCCATCCCACGCGCTGGAGGACTCGCAGTGTGGTTCTCACTGATTGTCACGCTCTTCGTCCTCACCCGCGCTTCTGATCTCACCGGCAAGCTCGATAATCATTGGCTCTGGGGGTTTGGCTATGCCTCCCTCGCCCTTGTCATCACAGGATACATTGACGACCGCTGGGGAATGAATGCCTGGCTCAAACTCCTGATGCATGGAATCTCAGCCGTTATCCTTTTTTACACCAAGGGTGAGACCGATGGCACCATCCTCGGAATCGAAGTCCCCTCTTATGTCGAACTGACAATCTGGATCATATGGACGGTAATGATCATCAATGCCTTTAATCTCATTGATGGCATGGACGGCCTTTGTGCGGGACTCGGACTGATCTCCGTCGCCTCTCTCATGGTCCTTAATATCGCTCTCGGAGCTGGCTCTGATGCCATCGTTCTCGTTTGCATGATCGGGGCCCTATTAGGCTTTCTACGATATAACTTCCATCCAGCGCGTATCTTCTTGGGTGATACCGGCTCCATGCTGATTGGCTTCTTCATTGCATCGGTAGCCCTTGTTTCCACGGGAGAACGTTTCACCGTCGCCAGCCTCTTACTACCCATCGTGGTGGCTGGAGTTCCTATCATTGATGTCCTTCTTGCCGTCTGGCGTCGGAGCTTCCGCTCTTGGCTGGCTAAGCTTGGAGTTGGAAAAAAAGGGAGCGTTTTTGGAGCGGATCAACATCACCTCCATCACCGGCTCCTATCTTCCGGCCTCACTCAGCGCAAAGTCGCCACCATTCTCTACGGCCTCGCGATCGCCGCTTCTGTCATTGCGATGATCCCCTCTCTCTTTGACCATCGGACGATCGGGCTGACCATCGCAGCGCTTTTTGTCTCAACTTTAATCGGTTTTCGTTATCTCGCTCCCGTTGAACTGAGAATCAGTGGTGAGGTTCTTAATCTGATGATTCAAAAACCGCGCCGAGGAAAACTATCTCGCTTTGCTCTCACCATTTACGATGTCTGTTGCATTCTCGGCGGAATGCTTTTTGCCTTCTTTCTCCTCACACATGGTAAAATCCCTTCTTTTCGACTCTCCGACTATGCCAATACCACCATGATCCCCACGAGCGCGGTGACTCTGGCCGCCGGGCTCCTCTTCCTCAATGCTGGCAAAGCCTATACCCGTCGTTGGAGCAGAGCGACTTTACGCGACTTCTTTGCCCTCGGTATCTGGTTTTGTATTGGCTGCATGGTTGCGACCACCGTGAATATCTTGATCAGCGGAGCCATCGTAAAAACGACCGATGACATTATTATTAGTGGCATGTGGTATGACACCATCTTGACCCAAATCATCGCTGCCGGCACCACGGGAGTCCTCCTTATCATTCCTCGCGCGGTGAGCCCCTTGATCCGTGAAAGTGTTGTTGATTCTCTTCATCGTAATTTCACACGCTCATCAGGTGAGCGCCCTCGGGTCGTGCTCTATGGTGCTGGGGATTTGGGCGAATTATTTCTATCTCATATCAAAATCACGGCCAGAAAGCACTTTGCCGAAATGCGCATTGTCGGATTCTTAGACGATCACCCCGAACTCACGACTCGTTTTTTAGACGGATTCCG
>CALGLJ010000144.1 GCA_937930235.1 uncultured Verrucomicrobiales bacterium
TTGAAAATCAAAGGCCTTCTTGATTCCACTCTCGTCGTCCTCGCCACGGAGTTTGGCCGGACTCCTAAAATCGACGACGACGCAGGACGGAACCATTTCCCCAAAGCCTTTTCTTTTGTCCTCGCCGGAGCAGGGATCAAAGGGGGCACCGTCTACGGAGAGACGGATGAAACCGCAGAAAATGTCATCACCGAGAAGACGAGCGCCGCGGACTTCAATGCCACCATCGCTGCAGCCATGGGACTCCCGCATGATCAAGTCGTCTTCTCTCCGGCAAAGCGCCCTTTCAAAATGGGTGGGAAAAATGGCAAACCGATTCAGGACATTCTCACATAGAAGTTCCTGAAAAATCCGCTTCCTTCTCCACTCATTGACAGTTCACACTCCCGGCATGCGGAGTGTGATTTTTTTTCTCCTGAGCCTCCTTCCAGCATTGGGGCAAGAGGAGAGGCAAGAGGACGATGGCGTACGTGTTTCGGTGCTCGGGTACCATCTTTTCAGTTCTTCCAAGCCAGCATCCGCGATGCGAATCCCCACCTCGAAATTCCGCGAGCAAATGCTGACGCTCAAAAAATCAGGAACCCCCATCATTTCACTCCCCCAATTTCTCTCATGGCGACGAGGAAAGGACACCTTACCGCCTCAGTCCTATCTCATCACGATGGATGACGGGTGGGAATCCGTTTACACCGAAGCCTGGCCCATTCTCAAAGAGTTCAACATTCCCTTCACCATCTACCTCTATAAAAACTACGTGGGAAAGAAAAGTGGCGGGCGCGCCCTCTCCTATGACATGATCCGGGAAATGACCGAGAGCGGACTCTGTAGCATCGGCTCACATTCCGTCACCCACCCTCGGCCCAGCGTCGTCCGTCAAGCAGCTCAAAAAGGAGCTGATCACTACCAAAAATTCCTCCGACGGGAACTTGAGGAATCCAAGGACTTTTTAGAAAAAACTCTCCGCATCCCCGTCACGACCTATGCTTATCCCGGTGGCTATCACACTCCCGAGATGTATCCCCTCGCAGATGAACTCGGCTATGATCACCTCTTCACTGTTCTTCCAGGCAAGGTCCGAATCGACTCCTCCCCGCACACTCTCCCTCGCTATATCGTTCTAGGGAATCACGATGCCGCCTTCAACGCCTCTATCGTGTTTCGAAATACTTCCCGCGGCTCTGATTCGGCCCCGATCATCCAGACGGAGCATCCAGTCACTCCTGGTTCAGGGCATCTCATCACCTCCCGCTTTCCCACGATTAGTGCAGATCTTTCCCAGGTTGAGAAACTCGATATTGACTCCATCGTGATGAAAGTCGGGGGATTTGGTGAAGTCCCGATCGCCTATAACCCGAATACTCAAGTCGTCTCCTGGACCGTCAACCGAGCGCTCCGTCAGCCTGTTTGTGAGGTCAGCTTGCAATGGAATGGTAAAGCGCCCATGCGATGGAACTTTCGGATTGATCGCGAAGCGAATTACCAACCAAAGTAGCGATTTCCAAAAAGCAAATGGGATAAAGAATCTAATAATCGAAATAAAACGGGTGTTTTCAAAGACAAAAACCATGGACATATCCAATTTTCCGAGTTGATTCGTCATTTTCAACTTGAAGAAGACAGAAATACCCCTACTTTCCTCATTAAACCCAAAACTTATGAGTAATCAGCAACTCGACGGAGCACAAGCTCTGATCAAAACCCTCGATGACCTCGGAATCGAGTATATCTTCGGATATTCCGGTGGAGCAGCCATCCCCATCTTTGACGCCCTCGAAACTCTTGAAACCAAGATGAAATTCATCCTCGTTCGTCATGAACAAGGAGCCGTTCACATGGCCGATGGGTACGCCCGGGCCACTGGGAAACCTGCCGCAGTTCTTGTCACCTCTGGTCCTGGCGCGGGAAACACCGTCACCGGACTAATGACAGCGCAAATGGACTCCGTCCCCATGATCGTCGTTTGTGGTCAGCAAGTGACTTGGATGCTTGGGAAAGACGCCTTCCAAGAAGCTGATATTTTCGGAATCACAATTCCCTGCGTGAAACACAACTATCTTGTGAAAGAGACAAACGATCTCGTCCGCGTTGCCAAAGAAGCCTACCACATCGCCACGACCGGTCGCCCCGGACCAGTGCTCATCGATGTTCCTAAAGATGTCTCCTCTGGCATGTTCACTGGAGATGAAAGTGCCGAATTAGATCTTCCCGGCTATGATCCTTACGAATCTCTCAATATCGATCCCAAAGGAATCGAGGATGCTGCAGCTCTCATCGCCAATGCGAAACGCCCTGTCATTCTTGCGGGTCAAGGCACCATGATTTCGCGAGCGGATGAGGAGCTCATGACATTGGCCACCACGCTCAATTGCCCCGTGACCTCCACTCTTCTTGGAAAAGGCGTCTTCCCTGAAACGCATGAACTCTCCCTCGGGATGCTTGGAATGCACGGCACCGCCTATGCAAATAAAGCCATGGTTGAGTGCGATCTCCTGATCAATATTGGTTCCCGCTTTGATGATCGCATCATTGGCCAGCCGGATAAATTCTGCGCTGACGCTAAGATCATTCACATTGATATCGATCCTGCGGAAATGGATAAAATGATCCGCCCCGATGTCCAAATCGTGGGCGATGCCAAGGCCGCACTCACTCAGCTCAATGAACACATTCAACCACTCGAGACCGCTGAATGGCTGAAAACTCTTGCTGGTTATAAGAAAAAATACCCACTCGCATACAAAAAACAGGGCGGACTGCGGATGCAGCAAGTCATTGAAGAATTTTATGAGCAAACAAAAGGTGAAGCCATCGTCTCCACTGACGTAGGCCAACACCAGATGTGGGCCGCCCAATTCTACAAGAACAACAAGTCCTTCCATTGGCTCTCCTCTGGTGGTGCTGGAACAATGGGCTTTGGCTTCCCCGCTGCAATCGGAGCTCAACTCGCCCACCCTGATAAGACAGTCATTTCCATCTCAGGTGATGGCGGCTTCCAGATGACCCTCTTTGAACTCGCCACCGCAGCGATTCATAAACTTCCCATTAAGATTCTCGTCCTCAATAACCACTATCTCGGAATGGTCCGGCAGTGGCAGGAACTCTTTTTTGAAAATCGTGAATCTGGAGTCGATCTCGAAGGAAATCCAGACTTCTGCAAACTCGCTGCCGCCTATGGCATCCCAAGTGTCCACTTTAAGCGCCCGGCAGATTGCCAACGTAAGATCGAAGAAGCCCTAGCCTACAATGATGGCCCCATCCTCATTCACGCCGAGTGCGTAAAGTATGAAAATGTCTTCCCCATGATTCCAGCAGGCGCGGCTCTCGAAGACATGATCACCGAACCACCTAAGACCCAGATGGCGAAACCCGTTGGTTCAACCTAGACCCTGTTTATTTCCAAAATCATTCACTTTCAGATTTCAAAATGTCTAAGACTATTGTCACTACAGATACCCCCACCGAGACGAGTCAACGGGATTCATCTAACACTCTCTCAGTGCTGGTCAATAATACTCCTGGCGTGCTCATGCGCATTTGTCAGGTCTTTTCACGTCGTGCCTTTAACATCGATTCCCTCGTTGTATCCGAAGGTCGGACCGGAGCCTTCTCCCGTATGACCATCGATATTTCCGGGAATCCGGAAGGCTTCGAGCAGATCATCAAACAGGTCAACAAGCTCATCGATGTCATCCACTGCTACGAGCACACCGCAGCCAATGCCGTCGTGCGGGAAATGCTTCTCGTCAAAATCCTTGCCAGTCAGGACCAGCGCTCCGAGGCCCTCCAAGTCATCGAACACTTTGCAGGCAAAACCGTCGATATGAGCCCAAATTCGATGGTCGCCATGTTCACTGGCACGACCGGAAAACTTGATGCCGTAATGCTGATGCTGAGTCAGTTTAAAGTCATCGAAACCGTACGCACCGGCAAGGTCGTAATGGCTCGCGGAAGCCAAAAGACCTGATCTTTTCCTCTCCATCCACGGAGCAACAAAAACCGAAGCCGTAGACGCAACATGTTTTGGTGCCACCTGAATGGGTTGCGACAAGACAGCGGCATAAGGAGGAATTGGGACCAATGGTAAAGCCGAGTTTCACGAGACTTCTTGGTCCGAGAGAGACGGCGGTTTACAGTATCGCATTGGTAGGTCGTGCCGAGAACGCTAGCGAGTCGGGTCGTGTTTAAAAAAGGCATTAATATTGCCCACCTCCTCACAAATATGTTTTTTCTGCGCTAACACACCGGAGACCGTAGCCCGCCGGATGCACGAGGCGACTGCACCCATGCCTTACAGCTCGCTTCAACGTCTCATGTTGAAAGCTCGCAAGGAGCTAAACTTCGAAAAAGTCTCCGTGCACACCCTGCGCCATAGCTACGCCACTCACCTCGCCGAAGGAGGGGCCACTCCGCACACCATCCAGATCCTGCTTGGTCACGCCCAGATCACC
>CALGLJ010000145.1 GCA_937930235.1 uncultured Verrucomicrobiales bacterium
TCGTTATAAAAACAATTGATACATGAAATTTAGATCGTTTTACTCAGGAAATGTCTCGAAGAATCTTCTCTTTCTCTCTGCCTGAAAGCGGTCTTATTAGTTTGGCGATGCTTCTTGGAATCATGATCACTTCAAAGGAGGGAAATGGTTTTGATTCTCCGTAGATGATTTCAAACGATTTCGATGAAGATCTTTCCGGATGGCGGTGCTGAGTTTTTCAGGTTCAGGAGCAGTTTCTCCAAGGAAATCGATCAACTGAGGGATTTGGCTTTCAGGATTCGCGACCATCTCGGGATAGTCGATCTCAATGAGATCAATATCATGACGCTGACGGAGCTGGGCCAAGGTTTGTTCCAGATGAGTTTGTTGAGTTTGGATCAGATGTTCTTTTTTTGAAATGGGATTCTGTCCACTCCGTTCAAGCATTTTCAACTGAGAAGCGACGACCTCTTCGACGGGACGCTTCATAAAAATGAAGCGATACTTATGTCGCGGTGGCAGTTGAGGTAGAAGTGCAGAGATAATCTTAATGACTTTGCCATCGGCTTGCTCGATGAGACGCGGGTTTTTTCTGAGGGTTTTGATCTCCTCCCACTCCCAGTATCCTTCAAGATTATCTTCATCGGCAGAGCGTTTCCCATCATGCATAAGATCCATCCCAGCGGCTCGGAGCATCTGCATCATCAGAGAGGTGCCAGAACGCGGGAGACCAGAAACGATCGTAAAGGAACAAGGTTCGAGAACCTCTTCTTCGATTTTCTTTTGAGCAGCGGCTTCACGTTTCTTCTGACGTTCGGCATGTCGCGCCTTTGCCCGAGAAGCAATCCCCGTGCGTAATGACTGAAGTCGTTGAGCGCGTTCGGTCGTTTGCTTGACCTTCAGACGCATTGCATTGGTTTCGAGAACTTTGGCTTTGTCATTCTCACCCAGACGCTTGAAAACAGTAATGAGAGTTTGAGTAGCGAGCGCATTTTCCGGATCAAGCTGGAGGGCATTACGAAGGGCCTGCTCGGCCTCCCGAAGTTGATCAAGCTGAAGTAAGGCCGTGCCGAGAATGATGTGCGCTCGCGGAGCAGCAAACTGAAGAGTAATGGCCGCGAGAGCTGTTTCTGCCGCAGCTTCGGGATTCTTATCATGGAGCTGACAACCAGCCTGTGTATTGTGTGCTTGAATGTTCCCAGGATCGATCTGAAGAAGAACTCCAGAGATTTCACGCGCTTTCTCAAACTGATCAAGACCGAGGTATGCCCGACAAGCGAGCTCAAGGATGGGCACTTCTTCGGGAGCTTGGGCGAGCGCATTTTCAAGATGTTCCAGCGCCCTTTGGTGATTGCCTTTTTCGACCTCGATGTGACCTTGTAAGATCTGCGCAGAAATGTTCAGGCCAAAGGTTTCGAGACAAATTGCGAGAGTTTCCTCAGCTTCATTGTTGAGACCGAGAGCGAACTGGGTTTTCGCGAGAGCCTGCGAGTAGTCGGTCCGCTCGGGGTAAGAATTAAAGCAATTTTCCAAGAGAGGAAGAGCGTCTTCATGCTTGCCTGTGTAGAGGTAAGCTCGCGCCAGATTCCACTGATTCTCTCGATGAGTTTCTGCGGCGGCTTCTGTCGGATCATGCGAGACTTCATCAATGTAGCCGAGTGCGACGAACTGCTGGAGGAGTGCTTGGCTTTCCTCCTCACTCAATGAGCCACGTTTCTGCTGAGAATTCTTAGGATCTTCCCAAGTGGGAATGCTCTCTACGGAGCGTTTTTCAGAAAATAGCTCCGTGAGGACCCGGCCTTCCATATCATCACCAGTGGGCAGCCCAAAATAATGGAGAATGGTAGGAGTAATGTCGAGGAGACGAGCGCCATAGATTTCCTGTTCAGGTTTGATGCCCGGCCCTTTGGCCATCAGGACTCCCTGCTGCCGGTGCCATACCGTGATTCCGGCGGGAACGCGCGGGGTGAACTTCGGCCGGAGATGATCTGAGTGAAAACCATGATCTGAGACTAGAATCACGGTCGTCTCTGGCCCCGCCAACTGGAGCAGAGTCTGCAACATCATATCATGAGCGCGGTAGGTGCCACTGATGACGTGCTGGTAGATCTCAAAATCCTCATCCGA
The DNA here is from genome assembly GCA_937930235.1 of uncultured Verrucomicrobiales bacterium. GTDB lineage: Bacteria > Verrucomicrobiota > Verrucomicrobiia > Verrucomicrobiales > Akkermansiaceae > SW10. The sequence continues at coordinate 2,107 of CALGLJ010000145.1, forward strand.
GATCCCAGTCATCTGGGGAGGATGATAATGCATGAAGTGGTGGGAAATTTCATCAATCGCTCGGTAATACACGGCCATGAAATCCCACTCCGGATCCGTCTGCATGAGATGAGTCGCAGCCGAATGCACGGAGTAGGCTTCCGCTAGATGTTCGCGGAGACGATTCAGCCGTTTGTCACGGGATTGATCAAGCTTATGACCCTTTGGTAAGAAGGGCTGCAGAATCTCTTGATCAATCTCATGCGGCGAGACTCGGAGTTCGTTCATTGTTTCTGCAAGATCTTCCGGGTAGTAGGTTCCAGGCATGGGAGGGGGGAAATCTGCTGGATCCATATCATGGGTCGCTCCCTTGAGATGTGGGAACATGTTTGACACCATTTTACCATCGAGCCCCTGCTCACCCTGAGTGGCAAACCAACTCACGATGTGACTGCGAAGGCCTTTTTCTCCGAGCATTTCCCAGATCGTTTTGCACTGGCGAGTGGCTGCGGAAACAGGGACGATTTGACCGGAAATGGGGTCAACTTCGGTAAAACCCGGAACGCCATGATGATAGGCCATCTTACCAGTCGCAATAGAGGACCAGAGCATCGGAGAAAGTTGAGGCTCGAGAGTGGCGAGATTTCCGTAAGTCCCCCCCTGCTTGAGGGTGCGGATTCCATCCATTCCTCCTTCTTCCAAAAGGGGATCGATGATTTTCCAATCGGCAGAGTCCCAGCCAATGAGAAGGACACGTTTCTTTTTATGAGAAGGCGAAGACATTTATTCAAATTTTTGACACCCCTATGATGAATCGAGATGGCTGGTCTACTCGACTCTGAAATTTTTATTCTGCAGAAACCGCCGATAAACAGAGTAAAAATCTTTGGAAAAATTGCTAAGATTTTGATTCTACATGGTATTAATATCGCTATGTCAGAGGAAATTAGTGCGGAATCCATGCAACACACTGCCCAAGTGCAAGGGCTATTTGTGAAGCACTCCTCACAGATTCGGGGGCTGCTCATTTCACTCCTTCCCGGAAATGTTGAGGTGGATGATCTTTTGCAAGAGACCTTTCTCACCATTACCGCAAAAGCCTCAAATTTTGAGATCGGCACAAATTTTGTCGCTTGGTCCATGACTATTGCTCGATTTAAAGTGAAGGAACATTTCCGTAAATCCCAGAAAGCTGAACTACTTTTAGGTGATGATATTATGGAATCATTGATCGATGAAGCCCCTGAGGTTGTCGCAGATGATTCCCAAATTCGGGCTCTGAAAAAATGCCTCCAAAACCTCAGCCCCTCGGTGCAAAAAATGCTCTCACAGAGATATGAAGACGGGATGAAACCCGAAAAGATCGCACAAGACGTCGGCTGGGGAGCAAGCTCAGTCTACGTCGCGCTCAGCCGTGCCCGCAGCACCCTACGTGCTTGTATCCAAAAACAAATAACCCGCTCACTCACTTCAGCCTAAGTTCACCATGAATCTTTCTGACACCATCAATGGCTATCTCGACGGGAAACTGACCGCTGAAGAAGTCCGTGAACTCGAATACCAGCTCAAGCAGTCTGCAGAAGCGCGAGCGCTCTACTGGGAAATCGCACAGACCCATGCGCTGCTGAATCGGCACTTTGATCAGGAGAATGCGGTCCAAATCGCAGAGCATTTCTCCCCCCCTGAAGAGAAGAAAAATCTCATCTGGAACTTTGCTCCCTTCGCCGCCGCAGCCGCGATCATTTTAGGATTTTTCTTTTTTTTAAAACCTCCCCCTCCGGCACCAACGCTGATGCAGAGTGGTGGATTCGTCGCTCGTTGGTCTGATGATTGGCGCTTTCTGAAGGCGTGCGATCTCAATCTTGCCGATGGGGAACAAAAGGAGCTCGTCTTTGTCAATGGCGTGCGAGTGGCCTTAGAAGGCCCCATTGATGGCAAGCTCGTCTCACCAGATCTGATGATGCTGGCAAACGGCCGAATCGGGGTGCACGTCCCTCCAGGGGCAGAGGGTTTCACCGTTGATACTCCTGCAGGTCAGGTTGTCGATTTCGGGACTCGATTTGGCATCGATATCGCTGGAAGTAAAATGCGCGCTGAGGTCTTTGAAGGCCGGATCGATGTCAATGTTGCGGGTGAAAACTATCGCATGGAAGGACAAGCTTCGCTTGAAGTGGTCAATCAACAGGCCTCTGGCATTGCGAGAGGGAGTAATGCCTCTGCATATCCCCAGCCGACTGCGGTATTCCGCACCGAACACTTTGGCAGCTTTGAAGAGCTCGGCTCCGTCGCACTACACCACCCCACACGCCCCAATCAGTGGGCAGGTGATTTTTCTAAAATAGTTTCTATTTCAGATGGAGTCACTCCAAGATCGGGCGAGGGCATGCTCCAATTTCTATCAACCCGCCAAGAGGAAGGTAGCTTTGATAAAATCGGCTCACAGGTTTGGCGAGTCGTGGATCTCAAACCAATTTGCGAAGAACTCGGGCGCTGTCCAGATCGGGTTCGCCTGACCGCATACTGTAATCGAGTGAAAGGAGATGCGACTTCAGACTCTAAATTTATGTTTGAGCTTGCTGGCCAAAAAGGATCTCAAGATGAATTCCACTGGTCTCCTGATGTCGTCTTACGCTCACAGAGCGAACTCCTGACTGATGCAAATCCTGCGACATGGGAAAAGGTCACGGTCGAACTTCAAATCCCCTCCAAACTTCGTTTTCTTGTAGTCATGGTCAGTGCGCAGGAGAATGTGCAAAATCAACTCTCCGGAATGGAGGCCGAGTTTGACGGGCATTTTGTCGATGATGTGGAGCTCGAATTTTCTGCAGCCCTCCGCGGATCATCCGCTCAATAGAGTCTTTTTCTCGCATAGGCCCGCAGGCCAGAGGAAGCCATTTGTATTATCACCATCGTGAGCATAAGATCCGGTGTCTTACCGATGAAGATCCACCTCCGTAGTTTTCTTTTCGCACTGACCATAGGTTTGGTGCACGCGGAAGTCCTATTGCCTCTCAACGTGGAAGACTCCCTCGCAGCCTTTGAAATCGCTCCTCATTATCAGATCGAAGCAGTCGCAAGCGAACCTCAGCTCGAAGAACCCGTCCTCGCGGTATGGGATGGCAATGGCGCGATGTATGTCGCCGAGATGCGGAGCTATATGCAGGACACCGAGGGCACGGCGACCAAGACCGCCCGCAATGGACGCATCAAACGGTTCGAAGACACCAATGATGATGGCTCATATGATCGAGTCACGGTCTTCATCGACGACTTGAACCTGCCCCGCATGATCCTTCCTCTTGACGAACGGATTGCCGTCGTCGAAACGGACTCGACAGCAGTGAAAGCCTATCGCGATACAAACGGAGACGGCGTCGCGGATCAGCAAGAACTCCTCTGGGAGGGAAAAACGCACGACGCCAAACGCTCGGTAGAACATCAGGATTCTGGCCTCATCTGGAACATTGATAATCGAATTTATGTGTCCTACGGCTACCGACATTACCGTTATACCGATGGCACATGGCAGAAACATCAGGACAACTACATCTGGGCGCAATGGGGCCTCGATCATGACGAAACTGGCCAAGTTTTTTACTCCACAAATAGTGAGCCTTTTTTCAGTGGCCAAATGCCTCGCCACTATTGGAGCTTAATTACTCATCGAGGTGGCAAGCTCCCGCGCGAGGCGGAACCAGTTTCATTTGGCAGAGGCTACGATCTTGAGTTTCTCCAGATGAAAAACATCTGCCCCATCGATGATCGTGGCCGTGAACAGACAGCTCGGCGCGGCATGACCTCTGCGGGTGGTCAGAGTATTTATAAAGGCTCTCATCTCCCAACCGCTGATCTGAAAAGCTTCTTCATCACCGACCCCACGGCTCACGTTGTCCGCCGGGGGCTCATTACAGATAAAAATGGGAAGCGCTTCCTAGAACATCCCCATGGCCAAGATGAATTTTTGATTTCCTCCGATCTCTACTTCCGGCCCGTGAATACGCACACCGGGCCAGATGGAGGGATTTACATTGTCGATATGGCACGCGGCATCATTCAGGATGCGCCATGGTTAAATGAAAATGATCGTCAATTCATCAACGAAAAAGGTCTTTCCAAAGTCAAGCGACGAGGACGTATCTGGCGCGTTTCACATAAAGACTATCCGCTGAGTCATCGTAAGCCGAAGATGCTGAATCAAAATACGATTGATCTCGTACCACATCTTTCTCACCCCTCTGCTTGGTGGCGACTCACGGCACAGCGCTTGATCATTCTGCGCGAAGATCGGGAAAAAGCGGTGCCATTTTTGCAAGCACTCGTTCGCTCAGAGTCTGATCCCCTAGCCCGGCTCCATGCGCTTTGGACTTTGGAGGGAATGGGGCTGAATCATTCCATTTTACCGACCGCTCTTCGTGATTCGGACTGGCGCGTTCGCGCCGCCGCCGTGAGACAACATGAATCAACTCAACATTTCGCTCCTCTAGAAGCTTTACTTCAGGACCCTCATCCCGAGGTCGCGAAACAACTCATCCTCACTCTTGGATGGTCTCAAACCCCTGCTCATCTTGACTGGATTGGGCAAGTGATCGAACAGCACCCAACGCACTTGGGCGTTGCTCTCGCCGGAACCGTCGCTCTCTGGAAAACGGAAACACCCACGATTCAAAAAATTCGAAGCGGGGAATTTTTCACTAAAATTCGTGATGAAGCAACGCGTCAGCGAACGATGACCCACTGGAAAGAAGCTTTAGCCCAGTGGGATCGCGGCCTCGATATCGATAGTGACATCCCGGAAGAGCAAATCAAAATAATCGAAGCCGGAGAGGTCCTCTACTTCAAAAATTGTGTCTCATGCCACGGCTCAGATGGTGCCGGCATCAAGCTCAAAGGAATGTCCAACGCCCTCGCTCCCAGCCTAGTGGACTCCAAACGGGTGAAGGGCTCCTTGGAAGGCCTCCTCCCAGTCTTTATCAATGGTCTGATGGGGCCGATCGAGGGGCAGACCTACCAAGCCGGTTACATGGCACCGGCAAAGGCAATGGGGATCGAGCGGGATGACCGACTCGCAGAACTCGTTTCCTACATCAGATATGCCTGGGGGAATAAGCAAAGCGGCATCAGTAAAGAAGAAGTCAAAAAAATCCGGCTCAAACACAAAGCACGGACCGCTCCATGGACAGATGAGGAACTCAAAGCCCTTCAGTCAGGAGCTTCTCAAAAATAAGTTCTTCAAACACATTCCGACGCGACGCGACGAGCCTCTAGATCAGCCTGAACCACAATGTCTAGGCTCTGAGAGTCCAGATGCGCGACGCGATCCATTGTTTGTTCCACCACTCGCCAGATTCCAGGGAAATCGAGGACTCGTTTGCGAAAGGCCGCTACCGCGACTTCGTTTGCCGCATTGAGCACCGCCGGTAGCGTACCCCCTCTTTCTCCGGCAGTCCGAGCTAAGCGCAGGGCCGGAAAGTCATCTACACGAGGAGTTTCAAAATCCAGTTGCGCAAGACTTGGGAAATCCAGCGGCTTCAATTCATTCGGTAAGCGCTCTGGATAAGTGACCGCGTATTGAATCGGAAAACACATGTCCGTCGTACTGAGCTGGGCCAGAATACTCCCATCGATGAACTCGACCATGGAATGTACGATACTCTGCGGATGGACGACGACATCGACCCGTTCCATCGGGATATCGAACAGCCAGCGCGCTTCAATCATCTCAAGCCCCTTATTAAAGAGGGTCGCGGAATCGATTGTAATTTTTGCTCCCATCTCCCACGTCGGATGTTTCAGCGCATCCTCCAGTTGAACCGTCGGCAATTTCGCAGCCGGCCAGGTGCGGAATGGCCCTCCGGAGGCCGTAAGAATGAGCCGGCTCACTTCTTCCGGACCCCCTTGATGGCCTTCAAGACACTGAAAAATCGCATTATGCTCACTATCTACGGGAAGGAGTTTCACCCCTTTCTTCCGAGCCGCTTCGGTAACGACTTCGCCCGCCATCACCAGAATCTCTTTACTGGCAACCGCGAGATCACAGCCGAGGGCAATCGCCGCCAGCGCTGGCCGTAGCCCTCCCACTCCGATGATCGAGACGAGGACCATGTCAGGTTGCGTTGCCTCGATGAGCTCGATGAGACCCTCCTCTCCCGCAAAAACGGTGCGTCCACTCCCGGCGAGATCACCTCTCTTCGACTCATCTGCAATGCAGAGATGCCTCACCCCAAATTCCTGCGCCTGCTCTGCCAGATCAGTGGCTCGAGTGCCTGCCGCGAGCCCAACCACCTCCATACGCTCTGGGATCTGCCGTGCCACCGTAAGCGCACTCGTCCCAATGGAACCCGTCGAGCCGAGAATCACAATCCGCTTCTTATCCATGATTGAGAACGAAAAACTGGAGATAAAAATAAGTCACCGGAGCAGCGAAGGCCAAGCTATCGATGAGGTCAAGGATCCCTCCAATCCCAGGCATCCAATTCCCCGAATCTTTCACCCCGAGGCTCCGCTTCACAATAGATTCTGCCAAATCACCAGCAATCGCCACCAAACCAATTAAAAGAGCTAGAATCCCCACATGAAGAGGCGCAAGCCAAGCGAGAGTCTCGCCCGCTAGCAGCCAAACTGACCACGCCGCAATCTGAGCAAAGATCAGCGCCCCCCCGAAGCCCTCCCAAGTTTTCGCCGGACTCAGCTTTGGAGCCATCTTATGCTTCCCGATGAGAGAGCCCGTGATGTAAGCCCCCATGTCGGTAAATTTTGCAGCGGCGATCATCAGGAGCAGAATCCAAGCTCCCGAAGCGATTCCCTCAACACTCGGCAGAAAAATAAGTCTCAGCGTAAATATCCCAAAAAGAATGGGCACATAGACATATGCCATAAGCGCATCACCGACGGCATTCACACTTTCACGACCAATAATTCCCACCCGGAAGCGCCAGCAGAAAGCAGCCAGCACCGTCAGGCAGAGTCCGAAAATTTCAGCATCATAGCCCATCCAATAGCTGTGATGACTCACGCTACGCTCAAAAGACGACCCATCTTTTTCTAGGATCTCCAGACCTGCGGGAAGCCCCATCGACTCGAGCTGACAAAAATGAAAACCGACAAAACTGACGACCAAGATCCCAATGCCCGTGCCAATCGTTCGGCAGCCATTCCCCGGTTGACCGGCCAACATAGCGCGAAATTCAAGTGCCCCGGCTCCCGTCAAGAAGAGCACGAGCCCAAAGAAAGCCCAAGGATTCATCGACACAAACACTCCCGAAACAATCACCCAGAGAATCAAAGTGCTGAGAAGCCGTTCACGAAAGACCTGCGCCTTGGTTTTCCCCGTTGGAGCAAGATTCTTTTCTGCCATCGGAGCTATCCAATCGCGTCCCCCAACTCACGGCAACGGAAATTGTGCAAAAAAATAAAAAAAAGATGCAACCATTTTCAATTCACTCGGTTTCACCCATGCGCATCAGAAAAAACACATCAAAATCCTCTCATTTTTAAAAATCCAACCATGAACCGAGTTCTTACCTATTCCTTCTTAATTTTTGTCGCAGGCACCGCGACTCAAATTGCGGTGGCAAATGAAAAGAACGACGCTCGAACACAATTTCAACCAGCAAAGCTCTCCGATAAGAGACCTGCTGCAATCAAACTTCACGACCTCGCGAGGTCCGAAGACAACAACGAAAGTATGTTAGCTGACAGCAGAGCCCAGAAAGATTAATCGATCTCAATCTGAAATCTGGTGAACACATGCAGGATGATCCCTCCATTTGTCCCCCAATCAAATAAGGCGAAGCATATTTATAACAACAACGCACGACCTCGAAAAACGAAAGGGCAGCTCATAGAGCTGCCCTTTCGCGTCTGAACCATTTGACTCAGCATAGTGCTGATCAAGACCTGATTTTTGCCAGAATTGGTCGAATCATTTTTACGCAAAATTACCACAGGACTTCCATTGCAATCATTTGGGAAATCGTTAGATATTGCGCATGGTACTGTTTGATCAGGAAATTGCTCGCCGTCACACCGGCTCACTCAAGTGGGATCGCCGCCCCGATCTGGATCCCCTTTGGGTTGCTGACATGGATTTCACCTCACCGCCAGAAGTGATTTCAGCCCTCCAAGAGCGAATAAACCATGGAGTCTTTGGCTACGCCCTTCCGCACCGGGGGCTGATTGATGCCTTGCAAGAGTATCTGAAAAATCGAATTGGTTACGAAGCTCCAGAGGAACAAATCGTACACTTGGGCGGACTGGTTCCCGCACTCTCATTAGCAGCGAGAGCATTCGGAGGAGACGGAACTCTCATGACGACCACTCCGATTTATCCGCCGTTTCTCAGCATTCACAAAGATGCTCGCATCGAACATCAATCCATTGATCTGATAGAAGATCAAGGGGTGTGGACCTTCGACTGGGAAGCGATGGAAAGTGCCGTCACCCCCAAAACGAAATTATTTTTACTCTGCAATCCACAGAATCCTCTGGGGCGTGTTTTTACCGAGAGCGAAATCATCCAGCTTGCTGAATTTTGCGCCAAACACGAACTGATTCTTATTTCTGACGAGATCCATTGTGATCTGATTTATAATGAGACTGAGACCCCTCACTTCTCGGCGCTCAATCTTCCTGAGCCGCTTCGGGCACACATCGTCACGCTCTTAGCTCCAAGTAAAACTTACAATATTGCCGGTCTGGGTTATGCCTTTGCTGTGATCCCGAATGATTCGCTTCGTCGAAAATTCAATGACGCAAAAGGACACACCCTACCAGAAATCAACTGCCTCGGATATTATGCCGCCGAAGCGGCATACAAATATGGGGAACCATGGCGTCAAAATCTCCTCACCTATCTGGCCAAGAACCGGGATCTCATCACAGACACCATGCAGCAACGGCTGCCGCTCACACGCGTTCCGGCGATCCAAGCCACCTATCTCGCATGGATCGATTGTCGCCCCCTCGAACTCAAATCTCCCATCGAAGTTGCGGAAAAAGCCGGACTTTTTCTTTCTGACGGTGCTTTCTTTGGCCACCCAGGATGTCTCCGAATTAACTTCGGAACTCAGACTTCACGCCTTAGAAATGCCTTAGAACAATTCATCTCTGCCGTAGAAAAAAATACATGAACATGAAAACTCGATACTTATATCTCGCCCTCTCAATTTTCATTTTCTCAGTCACCCAGGTGGTGAAAGCTGAGGAAGGAAACCAGTCCAAGAACTTATCTTTGATTTACGATGAACCGGCAAAGGCATGGACCGATGCGCTCCCAGTAGGAAATGGCTCCTTCGGAGGAATGGTGTTTGGAGGGGTTCAGAAAGACCGTTTGCAATTTAACCACGATACTCTTTGGGCAGGGGGGCCACACTCCTATTCCACCCCCAACTCGCATCAGCATCTGGAGGAACTTCGCCGTCTTCTCTACAATGGTGAGAGTAAGAAAGCAGTCAAACTTGCAGAATCAAAGTTCATGTCGAAACCCCTTCGACAAGCTCCCTACCAACCTTTTGGTGATTTGATTTTGGAATTTCCAAATTTTGGAAAAATTAAAGATTATCAACGTCAGCTAGATCTTGATGGAGCGATTGTGACCACCACTTTTCGTGCCGGAGATTTCACTCATCAGCGAAGTGTCATCGCGAGTCATCCTGACGGAATCATCGCGATCCGGATCGAATCCAATGATCCAAAAGGGGTGAGCTTTAAAGCCTCCCTCACCACTCCACACAAAAGAGAGAAGTCTTTTGGAACAATCAATTCCCAGACCGTCTGGATGCGTGGCAAAGTGAATGATTACGTTAAGAAAATTTACGGCCGTATCACAAAACTCGAAGGTAAGATGACGTTTGAGTCTCAACTACGAGCTGAAGCAGATGGCGGCCGCATTTTAGTAGAAGATGGGAAAATATCCGTCTCTGGTGCAAAAAGCGTCGTTCTTTATTTAACCGGAGAAACAGACTATATCGACTATCAATCGATCGAGGGGAACCCCACCGAACGTTGTCAGAAGAAGTTGGCCGGAATTCAGGGGAAATCGTATGAAACAATTCTCGCAGAACACCAAAAAGATTACCGAAACCTTTTCCGCCGAGTAAAATTGAATCTCGGAGGTGGACATTCCACCCATCTCACAACGGATGAGAGATTAAATTCTTACCAAAAAAAACCTGATTCTGATTTTGTCAGATTACTCTTTCAGTATGGGCGTTACCTCTTGATTTCCTCTTCTCGTCCCGGCTCTCAGCCAGCAAATTTACAAGGTATCTGGAATCCCCATCTCAGTCCTCCCTGGGAGTCCAAGTACACCTTGAATATCAACTTCGAGATGAACTACTGGCCCGCAGAGATCACGAACCTTGCCGAATGTCATGAACCCTTATTCGACATGCTGGATGAGCTTGCGGTCACCGGAAAAGAAATTGCCAAGGATTTTTACAATGCTCCCGGGTGGGTCGCGCATCACAATACAGACAACTGGCGCGGGGCAGCCGCGATCAATAATTACGTTGGCATATGGCCGCTTGGAGGCGCGTGGCTCTGCCATCATTTATGGGAACATTATCTTCACAATGAAGATGAGGAATTTTTGAAAACTCGGGGCTATCAGTTGATGAAAGGAGCCTGCGAATTTTTTCTCCACCACCTCGTCGAGGATCCGAAAGCACCAGGAGTGCTGATCAGTGGCCCAAGTAATTCACCAGAGCACGGTGGCTTTGTCATGGGACCAACAATGGATCACCAAATTATTCGAGAAACCCTGTTGATCACCGCAGACGTTGCTCAAATTTTAAAAGTTGATCCGGATTTTGAGAAAAAATTACGCGAAACCGCAAAGAAAATCGCCCCCAATGAAGTCGGGTCTGTAGGCCAGTTGAAAGAATGGCGAGATAAGGAAAAGCCCCGCACTAATCATCGCCATGTTTCTCATCTTTGGTCTCTCCACCCAGGTAAGGAAATCACTGTCGATACTCCTGAACTGTTTGCTGCTGCTCGGAAGACCTTAAACCTACGTGGAGATGCTGGCACCGGGTGGTCTCGCGGTTGGAAGGTCAATTTTTGGGCTCGCCTAAGAGACGGAGATCGGATGACGAAGATCCTCAATGGATTTTTTGTGAATTCCAGTACCAAGCGTGGCCCAGGGTTTTACAATAATCTCTTTGATGCACATCCTCCTTTTCAAATCGATGGGAATTTTGGACTCACCGCTGGAGTGGCTGAAGCCTTGGTGCAATCTCATCGACGTGACGATCAAAAGCGACACATCATTGACCTCCTTCCAGCTCTTCCCAGCACATGGCCTGATGGAGAAATTTCAGGGTTACGTGTCCGGGGAGGCTTCGAGGTTTCTCTTCGCTGGCAAGGCGGAAAACTCACCGAAGCCACCTTCTTATCAACTGGGGCGAATCCTCTCGTGATTCAAGATGCTGATGGCATCAGAGTATTGCAAGAAACCACCAAAAAAGGTGAGCAATACCAGTGGAAAAAGAAATAAGAAATGAGTTCCTGAAGCTCTTTTAAAAAGAGAGCTGAAGCAGAATAAAAAAGACCGTCGTTCAATTTTAATCAACGACGGTCTTTATTTGTTTTAAGATCTTATCTTGTTCGAAACTAAGGAGCCGATTCGGCTCCCTCAGAGATCCGGATGATCGCACTGTCTCCTAGGAGGCTGCTAGATAAGGTGGTCTGCTGGGATGCGCTCCCAGCAGTAAATCCATTAGCAGGAAGGTCTTCGAAGGTCTCATTTCCAAGGTTCAGAATTTCGTAATGGTATTCGGTTCCGATTGTCAGATTGGCAGCTTGGACCATAACGGTATTACTCGCGGAATCAACATTCACAATGGAGAGTTCAGGACGACTTGGGGACGGTGGTGATTGAGTTTCTACGACTTGCAGCGCAAAAACACCACCTGCCGAACCAACACTGTCATGCTCAATCGCAATCTCTGATTCAGTTAAGTTTGAGAACCGCACTACGTTTGCGACAGGGAAAGTAGTCCCATCGGTATCTGTGCTAATCGCAAAGTCAAAAGAGGTGATTTGATCGATCGCTGGATTTCCGGTATAGCTAGAGA
>CALGLJ010000146.1 GCA_937930235.1 uncultured Verrucomicrobiales bacterium
CAATCGGGTCCCCGTGACCGACTCATGCCAGCCATGGGAATCACACCACTCTGCCGGGCTTGGTTCAACTTCACTTCACTCTCAGGATGGCTTCGATCATTTGCTGGGTTTCCTCTGAGTTATGCTGCGGGTGAGGGGGCATGGGCTGTTCTCCCCAGATTCCGACTCCACCGGAGAGGATTTTCTTCGATAGTTCTTCGATGGTGGCGCTATCGGCATCTCGGTATTTTTTAGCGACTTGCAGGTAGGAAGGGCCGATGGATTTAGCCTTGGTCATATGACAGGCGAGGCAGGTAGACTGGCTGATGAGACTGGAGCCTGGGTGATCGAGTGGGAGGCCCGCCATACGGGGGTCGTTTTTAGGAACCCTGACAGTCTGGGGTGACTGAGTGTAGGTGATCCGCTTGATCTTGCCATCTGTGCCATCATACCACTTTGAGCCATATTCGAGGAGGTAGAGCTGGCCACGATGTCCGAGAACCATGTCATTTGGGTGGACGAAGCGGTGCTTTGAAAGCCAGGGTTTGTTCCAGACGATATTTCCTTTTTGATCCATTTTGATGAGGCGGATCCAGTTACTAGTCCAGTCATAGGCGATGAGGCAGGAGTCGAAGACTTTGGGGAATTTACTCGCAGAGTCGGGGTAGTCAGAGTGGTAGTAAACTGGGCCGGCGCAGGCAGATGAGCGAGGGTAGTGCCAGAAGGCTGGCTGAGCAGGAGGCAGATTTTTGAGACCGGTATTATTTGGTGATTTATTCTGAGCGGCTTTCGCGCTGAATTTGCGACTAATCTGATCTTTCTCAAAGTCATATTCAGAGTAGGCGATGTTATCACCAATGTGGTAGGGCCAGCCGAAATGTCCTGCCTTACGGACTTGGTTGATTTCATCATATCCACGTGGTCCACGATGATCAGTCTTGCCGGCATCGGGACCTATTTCCCCCCAGTAAAGGTAGCCATTTTTTTGATCAACAGAGATGCGGTAGGGATTACGGCAGCCCATGACATAGATTTCTGGGCGAGTTTTTATTGTGCCTTTCGTAAAAAGGTTCCTATCAGGGATGGTGTAGCTTCCATCAGGTTGAGGAGTGATGCGGAGGATTTTACCACGAAGATCATTGGTATTTCCAGAGGTACGCTGAGCATCGTACCAGTGGCGCTCCTTACGCTCATCGATGGGGGTGGAGCCTTTGGACTTAAATGGGCAGGTATTATCACCAGTGGCGATGAAGAGGTGACCTTCGGGACCAAAGGTGAGGGAGCCGGCTTCATGGCAAGTGGCGTTTTCAGGGTCTTGAGGGACTTTGAGTATGATTTTCTCATCCTTGAGGGTTCTGCCATCGAAGGTGAAGCGGGAGAGCTGGTGGCGAGATTTCTTTTTAGGAGAGTAGTAGAGGTAGACCCATTTGTTTTTAGCAAAATTTGGGTCAAGAGTGATTCCTAGAAGGCCGCATTCACGAGCGTAGGATCCTTCCCGGATTTGCACTTTGAGCTGAATTACGGTGCGGATTTTTCCGGTTTCTGGGTCAACGAGCTTCACGGCACCCTTGCGCTCGATTACAAAAAGGTCGCCTGCGGGAGTGACGGCTATTTCCATAGGGTCTTCTAAGCCGCTTACGATAGAGTCTACTTTAAAATATTCATCAGAAGGAATCAGTCCAAAGCATCCCAAGGTGAGGGAGAAGAGGGCGAGGAGCACTTTCATCCCGAGAAGCATACGAGAAATCATGAGATATGATATGGAAAATCTGTCGGATAGGCGACGACGGGGAGCATGAAAGCAGCTATTCTTGTTTATCCGCAGTCACTGTAGGAATACTGAGTAGACAAAGGATTTGCGCCAAGGGTTCTTTGCGATGTTGACCGAGAAGCAGATAGATCGCCACGCGGATCGTTCATCGAGAAATGTTTCGCTGGGCGATCCCGAAGCTGGGTGTCTCTCTAAAGTCTGGCCGCGTGAGGGGAGACTGGAGGATGTTAGGAAAACTCGACTGCTTTTTTCTTCATCTCGGCGGCCATGAGTGAGAGCGCATTCGCTCGGGTGGGGGCGAGATGCTCTTTCAGGCCAGTTTGATCGATAAATGAGAGATCCGCTGCGATCACGGAATCGGGGCTTTCTCCATCCAGAATACGGACAAAAAGGGCGATCATTCCTTTGGTGATGACAGAGTCGGAATTGGCTAAAAAATTCATTTTTCCATCGGCATGAGTGGCATCGAGCCATACCTGTGACTGGCATCCCTTGATGAGAGCCTCATTTGTTTGCAGTTCTTGAGGCATTTCCGCGAGCTTCTTTCCCAGACCGATGATGTATTCATACCGTTCGGTCCAGTCCTGGAAGAGGTTCAGCTCATCAAGGAGTTCTTGCTGTTTCTCGCTAATCGTCATCTGAAGGAGAATTAGCGGAGAGCGCCTAGGATTGCAAGTGATGCAAAATTTGTCATCGCAACATGTCGAGAGCTCGATTGAGCCCGGCAGTGAGCAAATCAATTTCCTCGATCGTGTTGTATGCCGCGAAGGAGGCTCTCAGAGTTCCGGTGATGCCGAATCTCGCCATGAGAGGCTGACAACAGTGGTGCCCAGTACGAAGGGCGAGTCCCATCTGATCAAGGAGAGTTCCCATGTCGAAGTGATGAACGCCATCGAAGTTAAAGGAGATCGCCCCAACTCGATTTTCTGGGCCATAGAGAGTGATACCGGGAAGGGTCGAGAGGCTCTCAGAGGCATATTGGATCAAACGAGTTTCGTGAGCGTTGATCGCATTTATTCCGATGTTATTCACATAATCAAAAGCCGCTGCTAGAGCGATCCCGCCTTCGATATTGGGTGTTCCCGCTTCATATTTATACGGAGGGTCGTTGTATGTGGTATGATCAAAGGTCACTTCTTTGATCATTTCTCCGCCGCCTCGCCAAGGTGGTAATTCTGCCAGTAAATCGTATCGCCCGTAGAGAATCCCAACCCCAGTCGGAGCGTAAACCTTGTGTCCGGAAAAAGCGTAAAAATCACAATCAAGTAACTGCAAATCAATCACTTGATGAGGGATCGATTGCGCGCCATCAATGACTGTGATGGCGCCAGCAGCTTTGGCTTGTGAACAAATGTGAATAACGTTATTCACAGTGCCAAATGCATTTGAAACATGATTGACTGAAACCACTTTGGTTTTGCTGGAGAGAAGATTCTCAAAGGCATCTAAATCGAGAGTGCCATTCTCAAGCACGGGGATGATTCGGAGTTGTGCCCCGACTTGTTCACAGAGCATTTGCCATGGGACGGTATTGGAATGATGCTCGAGTCCCGAGATGATGATTTCGTCTCCCGAGCTGATTTTTCCGGAGCGGCTCAGGATATTGGTGACGAGGTTGATCGAGTCGGTGGTGCCGCTGGTGAAGATGATTTCTTCCGGACGGTGGGCATTTAAATGAGTGGCAACCGTCCTTCTCGCATCCTCATGCGCTGCGGTGGCGAGCTGAGAAAGGTGATGAACGCCACGGTGGATATTCGCGTTTAAGGAGGAATAATATTCCTGTGACACCTTGAGCACCTGTTCAGGCTTTTGAGTCGTAGCGGCATTATCGAGATACACCAACGGTTTCCCATGAACTTCCTGACCGAGAATAGGGAAGTCATCTCGAATACGGGCTGGATCAAAGTCGCTCATAGAAGGAAGGGACACTCAGACGCGAAGAATGTCGCGCAAAAAATAAACGAGATCGATTGCTCAAAGCGCGATGAAGGTAAATGTTGAGGCAGATCACATATGACCACTGAGGAAATTCAACAATACATCGACACCGCGATTCAAGCACACTTTGATCAATATGACTCGGAATCGGGAGAAATCATGGCACGGGCGGGAGAAGACGGGCGCTTTGATGGCAAGGTGATCGCGACTCGATATCTGGGAATTCCGGTAAAAAAAGATCTCTTTCTCGCGATTGGTCAGACTGATCAGCAAGTGCAGATCGTAAAACTCGGGAAATCTGAGTGCGTCAAACCGGATCAAGCAGATCTCGACATGTTACTTCTCAAGGAATTGGAAATAGAAAACAAGGAATCAGAAAATCAGGAATCGATGTAAAGCGCTCACCGTGTCTGTCCCCTGGAATGATCTTGTGAGGTAATCAGTGAGAGGGGACGCTTGTCTTCTGTCCTGCTTCACTTTACCCGTTCTCCTCTCTTTTGAATACTCCATCATCTTCAAACACGGTTCCGGCTGCGGTAGCGCGTGAGATCGCACGTCGCCGGACCTTCGCCATCATCTCTCATCCAGATGCCGGAAAGACGACTCTTACCGAAAAACTTCTCCTATACGGAGGCGCAATCGGCCTCGCGGGAAGCGTCACTTCCAAAAAGGAACAGCAGTCCACCTCCAGTGACTGGATGGCGATGGAGAAAGAGCGGGGGATTTCAGTTTCCTCAACGGTACTGCAATTCGAATATCAGGGCTTTTGTGTCAATCTGCTCGATACTCCGGGACACCATGATTTTTCTGAAGATACCTACCGGGTTCTTTCCGC
>CALGLJ010000147.1 GCA_937930235.1 uncultured Verrucomicrobiales bacterium
GGTCATGCGGCTTTCATAAGCGAACAGATTGAGATAGGCGGCAGTAAATTGCATCGTCTCTTCGCCAAAGCGCGCTCGATCTCCCGTTCGGTTGATCAGTCCTGAAGGTGATAAAGAAAACGGCCATTGTTGATTCCAACCCGGTCCAAATGGACGGAATCCAAAACTCCCTCCGAAAGCAAAATCATAGTCATGCAAACTCAAGCGGATCTGGTCTGCTGGATCTGGTGAAATAAATAGACGTGACCCCTCTGAGACCGACATTGACGCTCGCAAGGCATCATCGAAGAGAGAGCCATCGACATTTCGAATCACATTCACCCGCTCAACGGCATCCGCGGAAGTGGGGTTTGGCACCGGAGTGTCTGCAAAAATTCCATTCCCTGGATATTCGACATATTCGCGAGTGATTGGATTTTCGAAGCCATAATATTGCCTCGCAAATGCGCTATCATCATCTTCACGTAGATTGATGTGCCCCATGTAAATCCCATTCACATAGAGAACAGATGGTCGATATCCTTCATGTTCCAAATCTACGATATCCCCCGTACTAATGAAGCGAGAAAAAAGACCATCTCTCATCCTGGCTCCGTTGAAGTCTTGGCTCGTATTACGAACGAGAATTCGCTCAAAGCGATTCTGTTGCTCCTTCTCAGGGAAGATCCGATGCCGTAATGAACCTTTCCCAAGCTTTGAGCGTGCCGTAATTTTTCCATTAATCGGAGGAAGTGCTAGGCTCGAAAGTCCAGAAGCTTCAAATTCAACATACTGGCTCAGAGGAAGTGATCCATCGGTCTCAAGAAAATCAAATCTGATTCTCCCATCGATATCAAAGCGACTATAAACCGACTCATTGATGGTAATATTATCGTTCACAAATTGCCGATCTACAAATCGCTCCGTCGTTAGGATGATCACGGGTAAATCGTGCGCCGCATCGAAAAGAAAAGTTCGCATCCCGACCTCACTTTGAATCCCATTTTCGATGGCAATCGTTTTTAAAACCGTGGTGCCAGAGAATGTGAGCGGCCCGCTGTAGAGAGGCGAGTTTTCGGTGGGCTGACTGGCGTCTAGCGTGTAGTGGATTTGCTGACCAAGCTCCGCTGCTAAGCTGACCGTTAGCGAACCCGAATAAATCCCGGACTCTTGATCTATCGAAGGACGCTCGATGAGAGACTGAAGTGCATTTGCGTCGTCATTCTCTGTCCCGATCGTAGGTGTCGGGAAAAAAGCGAAACTCTGGTCTGAGAGTCTCCCGAATGAAATATCCGTGCGCTGGCGCTCGAATCTCACCCGGTCCACGGTATTTCCGGCAGGATCAGTGAGGTGAACCGTTTCGCCTCCTGCCGAGAGTTTAAAGTCTGCCTCGAGACCACTCCCGCCTCCGTTTGCCCTTATGACAAGGAAACCATTCGCAGGAATGACCGTGTCAGCGGGTAAAAGATATCGAGCTCCACCATCGCTATCTGAGATGCCATACTGACTTAAATCTAATGCCCCGTTAGTGAGGTTTTTCAGTTCGATGGCATCGGGAAATGTCAGTCCATCCGGAGAATACGCAGTATTATTACTTGCTAGGATTTCATTAACAATAAGCTCCTGACTCGTAAGCTGGGCCTGAGCGACGGCTAGGATCAGGTGAAAGCAGAGAAAGATTTTTTTCATTTATAAATGATAACTGAAATTAAGAATGAGGCAAAGACTATCTATCGGAAGGTTGGTTTGTCGTTAAATTAAACGGGCTGATTTCTCGCCTTTGGGTGCGGGCCAAATTTTGCACCCTCGCCGCTACCTCGAATGCCTCAAGCACTTCAAGTTACGGTTCGATAGGCTACTTTCGGTTCGTAAATCGGTAGTGGGAGACAATCCATTCGTCGCCACCTTGGTAGCCCCAGAGTTCGGCGCAGGCCATGTAGAAGCAGCGCCACCAAACCCACCATTGTTTAGCATTGGTGGGGCCATAAGTTTCCTCGATGAGTGGTTTGAGTTCATCGCTCGCGGCATCCATCCGGGAGAGCCACGCTTCGGAGGTTTTTTGATAATGACTGCCGCTGACTTGCCAGTGGTCCTCGATTTTGAGGTCATTTTGGAAGTAGAGAAGGAGGTCATCTGAGGGCATTTGGCCGCCGGTGAAGAAGTAGAGGGCCATCCAATCGCTCTCGTCCTTGGCCTCGTAGTGATAGGCGTATTCGCGATGGGTGAAGATGTGGACGAAGAGCTTTCCCTCGGGCTTGAGCCATTTCGAAATACGAGAGAGAAGGAGTTCGTAGTTTTTCATGTGCTCGAACATCTCGACTGAAACGGCGCGGTCGAAGATGTTTTCTCCCTCGCCTTCGTAGTGAATCATGTTGGCGGTTTTGACCTCGATATTGGTGAGGCCACGTTCCTTGGCCTGAGCGTCGATGTATTCCTTTTGAGTGCGAGAATTAGAAACGGCCGTAATTTGCGAGTTGGGGTAATGTTTCCCCATCCACAGGGTGAGAGATCCCCATCCGCAGCCGAGTTCGAGAATGCGCTGGCCGTCTTCGAGTTCAGCGCGCTCGCAGGAGAGGGCGAGCATGCGGGCTTCAGAGGTTTCGATGTCCGTCACGCCGGGGTCCCAGTAACCGGAGCTGTATTTCATGTGCGGGCCGAGGCACTTTTGGAAGAAGGCGGTGGGGAGTTCGTAATGTTGCTCGTTGGCCTCATCGGTCGCGATGGCGATGGGGCTCTCCTTCAGTTCACGAACGTGCTGCATGAGGAGCTCTTGGCGACCTTCGCAGGAGAGCTTTTCGAAGGGGGCGAGGGTGTTTTTGAGACGAGAGCGGATGCCCATGCGGATGAGGGCATCGGGGATGATGTCTTTGGCGAGGATGTCGTCGATCTTGCTCATGATGATTTTGGTGGAAGAGGGATGAAGGCGCTCGTCGTTCGTTGATAGTCACGATAGGCCTCGCCTTTTCGTTTGAGTGCGGAGGCTTCGGTCGGTGGAATGCCCGTGACCTTAAGGAGGAGAAAGGTGATGCCGAGGGGGGCAAAAAAAGTGGTCCATCCCCAGGCCGATCCACAGGCGATGAGGTAGAGTCCGATCCAAATGACCATCTCGAAGAAGTAGTTGGGGTGACGAGAATATTTCCAGAGACCGTCGCGGCAGACTGAGATTGAGCGATGGTCTCGTTCCTTAAATTTTGACATTTGATGGTCCGAGAGGATTTCTCCACTCAGTCCAATAATGACGACCATGAGGCCGAGAGTTTCAAAAAGGCCCCACGGCGAGGAATCGCGCGCGATGAGGAAGTAAGGAAGCGAAAGGAGGAGGGCTAAGAGCGCTTGGGCGAGGAAGAAATAGAAGAAGGAAGACGTCACGCGGCCTTGCCAGATTTCGCGAAGCTTTTGGTAGCGAGAGTCTTCTTCTGGATGGTGTTTGCGAATGCGCTTTTGGAGGTGGTAAGCGAGGCGGCCTCCCCAAATGCTCGCGATGGTTCCGGCGGCGATTCGTTTGGACACATTCCCACTTCCGAAGAGGGCGAAAATGAGACCCGCGAGGCCGATCCACGCGGCCCAGAGGGCATCGAGGAGAGAGTAGTTTTTAATCTTCGTGCCAAACCACCATCCCGCAATGAAATCGATGATGACGAGAGCGGCGACGATTGCGAAAAGGGTGGAGTCGTTCACGCTGAGGCCCCCTTTCTTCGTTCGATCCGCAGGGCGGCGGCGCGGAGAAGAGGAAGCGTGATGAGGCGCGTGAGGAAGATGAGAGGGATGGCGATGAGAGCCCAAGCGACGATGCCATGCCAAGCGGCGAGCCAGTAGTCCTGCGTGAACTGCCAAGGGCTGGCGAAGAATTCTTTGAGAAGAGTGGGGACGGATCCGGTGATGGGAGTGGCTCCGTGAATCGATTGACCAAACTTGATGAAGGGAAGAATGAGGGCGAGGTGGGCAGGCCAAAGAGAGTGGCAGACCACTTGCATCACGGGCTGATTGAGGCCAAGGAGGGCGGCGGCTAGGAAGCAGACGATGGAGGTGGTTCCCATGATGGGGAAGATGCCGCAGCCGCAGCCGATGGCAATGGTCCAAGCGAGTTTCTCGGCTGAGATTCCCTGCGTGAGTTGCTTGAGAACTGGATTGATGAACCAGCGCTTCCACCAAGGATCTTTTTTGTTCGGTGCTTCGTTCACGCCATCAATGCAGGATTATTTGGGCGGGTGTAGACGGCTTGCACAACTGAGATGTTTCGGGAGCCAAAGCCTGCTTCACAATACTTGAGGTAGTAGTTCCAAGTGCGGATGAAGGGCTCGTCAAAGCCGAGCTTAAGGAGGGCTTCGTGCGAGTCATTGAACTTACGATGCCAGTTTTGGAGGGTGCGGACGTAGAAGGCTCCAAAGTCTTCGAGGTCATGGAGGAAGAGATCACTCGTTTTGAGGAGGACTTCATTGACGCGGCCCACGCTCATGAGGAGGGACCCGGGGAAGATCGTTTTTTGAATCCAATCGACTCCTTTGGTGAGGCTCTTGTAGCGGTTGTCAGGGACGGTGATCATTTGGATCGCCATGATGCCATCGGGAGCGAGAACCTCGTGGCATTTCTCGAAGAAAGGTTGGTGGAATTTATCGCCGACCGCTTCGATCATTTCGATGGAGACGATTTTATCAAAGGTTCCTTTAATGTGACGATAGTCCTCGATGCGGATTTCGAATTGTTCTTCAAGTCCTGCTTTCTTGACGCGTTCGCGGGCGTATTTGGCCTGTTCTTCCGAGATCGTAACCCCGGTCACTTTACAGCCGTGATGGGTGGCGGCGTGGACGCCGAAGCCACCCCAGCCGCAGCCGATTTCTAGGACGTGATCCGTGGCTTTGAGTTGGAGCTTTTGACAGAGGGCTTCGTACTTTGCGCTTTGAGCTTCTTCGAAGGCTTCATCGCCTTTCTCAAATTTTGCGCAAGAGTAGGTCATGGTGGCATCGAGCCAGAGCGAGTAAAATTCATTCCCGAGATCGTAATGTTCGGAGATGTTTCGGCGGCTGGTTTCGATGGTATTGGCACGCTTCAGGTGACGGAACCAATTGATCACTTTGAGCAGGCCGACGCCGGGGAGTTTGTCGGATGAGGTGTCGGCACCTTGCAGGGCCTGCATGTTGATGATGAACCAATGGATGACGGCGCGGATGTCAGGGGTGTCCCAGAGGCCATCAGTGTAGGCTTCACCCATGCCCACGTTGCCGTAGTAGGCGCAGCGTTTGAAAAATTCCTGATCGTTATTGATGGTGACTTCCGCGCTGACTTCGTTTTCTAAATTTCCAAACTCGCGGATGGTGCCATCGGCATAGGTCATGCGGAGGCGGCCTTCAGGCATCTTATTGAGGAGGCCTAGCACGAGGCGTTCGGGGAGGCCGTTGTTGATCGGAGCGGGAGAATTAGTCATCGGTCGAAGTGAGAGAAGAATGAGGGCGCAGGACGTCGCGCTGAGAATCGGCTTTGGCGGCTTTGGCGAAGTGCGGGACTTTTCGGGTCCAGAGTTTGAGCGCTTGCCAGTGAATCATGGAAATGACCTTAAGCGAGAGAAGTGGGTATTTAAAGCCATACCAGAAGAGTCGCGTTGCCGTGAGTGCTTTGGCCTTTCCTCGAATGGAGGAAACGAGGGTGACGCCTTGGGAGTCGAGGTTGTCGATGTTGACGGACCAATTGTTCGCGGGCAGGCCGAGCTTGAAGTGGAAGGAATCTTCGACATCGGAGAAAGGGGAAACATAGAATTCTTTTTTGACCTGACGTTGCCAGCCTTCGTTTTTTTCGCCATCGACGAGATAGAGTTTCATCTCGTGGTAAGTGTTGCGAACCTCGGCGACGGAGAAGAGAGGCTGGTCGTCTTTTGTGCTGAGGTAGTAGAAAGAGACTGGCTTGAAAGCGTAGCCGAGAACGCGAGGAAGAGTGACGAGGCGGACGCGGGCCTCGGATGGATAATCGATGCCTTGCTCGTCTAACCAAGCAAAGAGGTTGGCACGAATGCCGCCGGGTTTGCCGAGGTCGATGTGGTCACGGTCATTGAGCGCGAAGAGATTGAAGCGGTTCAGTCCTAAAAAAGTGACCTTTGGTAAGTCAGCAAGATCCACGCTGAGCATGAAGATGCGGTAGTCGAAGCGCTTTTGCTCCGGCTTGAGGCGGCGGTGCATGACCTCGCATTCGTAGAGGCAGGCCTTCATGACCAAGGGCTCCTTCCGAGGATTTTTTGACAGAGTTGAAAGGCGGACCAGAGGCCGTCTTCGTGAAAGCCATAACGCTGCCAAGCTCCGCAGAAATAGCGGCCAGTCTGGGCGTCGTGGAGTTCTGGGATGCGCTTTTGCGCGGCGATGCTGTCGAGGTCGAAGAGGGGGTGTTCGTAGTCGAGTTCTTTGATGAGGTGTTCCTCGGGGATGGTTACGGAGGGATTGATCGAGACGAAAAAATTCTGAGGAGCAGTCGCGCCTTGGAGATTATTCATCCAGTAAATCGTCGAGTGCTTTCCGCCATCGATCCGGTAATTCCACGAGGCCCAACAGCGACGAGTTTTGGGCATGAACTTTTCGTCACAGTGGAGGATCGCTTTGTTTTTTTGGTAAGGGAATTTTGAGAGAAGATCTTGTTCAAGCGGGGTGGGTTCACTCAAGAGAGCGAGTGCTTGGTCGCCATGCGCGGCGCTGATGATGAGGTCGAATTGCTCGCGTTCACCGGAAGCGAGGGTGACTTCGTTGCTGGGAGAAATCGAGGCGACGGGATTGCCTTTCTGAATGCGGTCAGCGAAGGGTGCGGTGATTTTTTTGACATACTCCTTTGATCCCCCGACGACCGTGCGCCATGGGTGCTGGGTATCGAGTCCAAGGAAGCCGTGGTTATGCCAAAAGCGCATCAAGGTGATGGCGGGGAAGTCTTCGATCTTCTCAGGTGGGCTCGACCAAACGGCTGCGGCCATGGGGGAGAGATACCAGCGGAGGAAGTCTTGGCCGTAGCCGCGTTCCTCGACATATTGGGCGAGCGTGAGGGCGGTTTCTTCGGTTTTTTTTAACTCCTCAACGGTCTCTTTATTAAAGCGATTGATCTGGAGAAGCATTTTCCAGAAACGAGGGCGCAAGAGATTTTTTCGCTGTCCAAAGAGAAGGTTGAGACTGCCACCATTGAACTCGAGTCCGTCTTGGCAATGCTGCACACTGAAGGACATCGAGGTCGGTTTCGTGGCGACGTCGAGTTCTTTGAAAAGGCGCGTGAGGAGTGGGTAGGTGACTTCATTGTAAACCATGAAGCCCGTGTCGAGTGGGTCATCGCCCGCCATCACGGTGTTGGAATGTCCGCCCACGCGGTCGTCTTTTTCAAAAAGCGTGATGTCGTGATGAGGATGCAAAAAATGCGCACAGGCCATGCCGGAAATTCCCGATCCAACGATGGCGATTTTTTTGCGATCCTCAATCATGGGGCGGTGCTACCTTCCTCTTTGACGCGTTGAGGGACGGGCTTGAGATCCCAAATGATGCCCAGCAAAGAAAGAATTTTGAGCCCGTAGTAAGTGGGATCGAATTCCCGTTTGCGGAAGCCTTGGCGAGCGGAGTGGGGGTAGCGGTGGTGATTATTATGCCATCCTTCACCAAGTGTGATGAGGGCGAGAAGGTAGGAATTACGACTGTCGTCCGTGGTTTCGTATCGACGTTTTCCCCAGACATGAGCGAGGGAATTAATAAAGAGAGTGCCGTGTAAAAGAACGGTGGTGCTGATGAAGAAGGTCCAAATGAAGAACTGCCCCATCGTGACGCCGAGGTTGGGGGCGAAGTTTTCGAGCAAGGCTCCAATGCCGAGCATGACGAGTCCGTAAACAGCGGGAACGATTTGATCGAAACGATTGAGGAAGACCAGTTCGGGATATTTTTTGAGATCGGGAATGCGTTTGTAGTCGGTGGGGAAATTCTTCATCGAGGTGAGCCAACCGAGGTGCGACCAAGCGAAGCCATGTTGAACGGGCGAATGGACGTCGACTTCTTCGTCCGAATGTTGGTGGTGGTGGCGATGTGTAGAGGCCCACCAAAGCGGACCACGTTGCATCGAACTATTGCCGAGGGCGGCGAAGAGGAATTGACCGACGCGAGAGGTTTTAAAAGTACGATGAGAAAAGTAGCGGTGATAGAACCCGGTGATGGCGAACATCCGCACGAGGTAGAGAAGGGCGGCGGCTACGACGACGGTCCAGTTGATGCCCACCCAGAACACGGCAAGACAACCGAGGTGAAGAAAGATGAAGGGAAGGGTTCGTTCCCAGTTGATCTTATCAGGGAGCTTTGAGGGATCGGGCGAATCCTCACGGCGGAAGTCAGAGTCCAACCACTGGCCGATGACGCGCCCGGTGGTCGCGAGAGGGGAGTTTTTTTTGTGAACTGGCTCTGACATGTTTTACCGCATTCTATTACGAATGATTTTTATAAGGCCTCCCACGACGGGGATGTGACCATAGATATTTTTTCCTGAATCCCAGAAATCTTGATGGAAAGAAACTTGGCCTTTTGAGTTGAAGCGAACTTGGCTCATCCCGACGGAATGAATGGGTTCTCCTTTGCTGAGTCTAGGTGCAGCGAAGATCATTTTCCAACGGATATAGTAGTCAGATCCAGAGCGAGCGGTATCAAGGATGGTGAGATCAAAGCTTGTCATCGTAGCCGCTGTTTGGAGGAAATATTTTTTGATGTCTTCAGGTCCATGGTGGGTGACAATCGTGTCGTCAAGATAAGCTCCTTCAGCGTAAACCTTGGCGGTTTCTTTTTCGATGTAATCTTTATTGCCGACATTTTTCAGGAAGCCAGTGAAGCGTTCGAGAGCCGCTTCTTCTTCGGGGCTGCCAGGTTCTACTCCCTTTGTGTCAGCTTGCAGGATAGCGGACTGGTAATCTGCAACCGACTGCGCGCTGTCATTTGGGCCTGAACAGGAGTTGAGCAGGAGTGCCACGACAATCAAGGAGATGAAGGCTCCAAGAAAAAAAGAGGAGATTGGGTGGAAGACGAAAGACAACATTTCAAGCTCATCAATCGCCGATAAACGGTAATGCGCAAGAGGAAATGATGCCGAGTTTAAAGGAGACGTTGGTGCATTCGCCGGAAAACAAGAGGGCCGTTAAGAGGAAGGGCATAATGGCACTTCACATGTGAAGATGCGCATATCCATCTCTACGGCCTTTACCCTCCCATTTAAGTGGGTCGCTTCACTCGGTTCGAGTCCCGGTCTGCGTCTTTCTTTTTTGAACGCCCTGAAGCCCTAGTAATTCAGGGGGTTTTTCGGTAATGAAAGAGGCCGTAACTCTGCGGTTTATCGAAAGAGGCCTGAATAAGAGGGCCGTCGACACCCTCAAGGTGTTTGAGGGTGCCCTGCCCCAGAACTCGCTTGAAGGTGTATTGATTTCCAGATGGAAGATACGTTTTCAGAAATCCGGTGGAGGTGTCATTAAGTTCCCGATAAATCATTAAATAGCCTTCGTCAGGTGAGAGAATCGATTGGAAGCCAGTCCAGGATCGACCGTTGGGTTCTTTTCCGATGGGAAAAATCTTTCCTTGATGGACCTTAGCCTGAACGGAGGCATAGTCTTTGATCGTTTGACCGATCGCGAAGGCTTCCTCTGGTAAGGCTGAACCTTCAAACCAAGCGAGAGGTTGCGCCATCATAGTGGTGGCAAACATGTATTCGAATGGAACGTTAATAGGGGCAAAAAGATCAGTCTTGCCGTAGCTTTTGAGATTTTTCCATTTATTAAGAAACTCTATCTGAAAACGTTCGGCTGGGACATACTTAGAGAGCATCCAGAGATTCCGAAGACTCTGGTATGGGTAATAGTATTTAGACCAGGTCGTGTATCGATTTTCTAAGAAAATATTCCCTCCGTATTCATATAAAAAATGATAACCCCCTCTGCGATGAGCGGTGGCATCAACATTGAAAAAAACGCCATGCTGAGTTTCTTTCAAAATGAGGGAATACATTTTACGTAAATTCTCTTCGGCTAATTTGTTTGGAAGGCGGATGCCATCGATTTTAAAATATCGAATGCCATACTTTTTATTCAGATTGATGATAACCTTAGCGTCGCGTTCCCAGTCGGCAAAGCTGTTGGCATTACTTGGGGCGAACCATAGGCCGAGGGTGACACCTTGTTCTTTGGCGTAATCGACTACAGTTTGAAATCCGTTAGGAAATCGATCCCGATGAGGTTCCCAGTCCTTGAGATCCCATTGATCCCACTTGCTGCCACTTTTTGCGGCAGAGTTTTTTGATAGCCCCTGCTGCCAACCGTCATCGATTTGAAAATGAGTGATCCCGAGACGTTTGCAGGCATCGACTTCTCGTTTTACGAATTCTTCGCCAATGTTGGCATCACGATTTCGATCACCCCAGGTATTCATCATGATCATCTCGTCCCACTCAGGTCGATATGCTCTGATGGATTGTTGATAGTCTCGTAAGACCGAGAGTTGATCGACCTCTTTCGGGCCGCAGCTTCCTAGCGCGATGCTATATCCTTTGGTCCACTCGTCAGCACTGAGATCTGAGGCGTTAAATCCGGATCCATGAAGCGAAAGTCCAGATTTACTGAGTTTGAAATCATACCCTGGATGATTCAACTGGGAGAATGATGAAGGGGCTTCTTTCAGGAGAATGAAGGAGGCATTGGTAATGAGATTTTTAGCAAAGAGGAGGCTCCCATTGAGCTGTTGTTGTTTTTCATAGCCAATGATTTCATATTCTCTGACTAGATTATTATTTTCGTCAGTTCGGTCGAAAAATTCGACAGCCTTATAGCTCCAATGACGCTCTGCGGTTTTCATGCTAAAGAGCGCGATATCGTTTGGATTTCCTGGGAATCTTTTTCCACGGTAGTAGACGTCACAGCCGAGCATTGTGCTTTTGGGATAGATGCGGAAGACGATTTGACGGGAGAGCTTAGGCCCTTCTGAGGTCAGGGTGACACGCAGGTGAGAGTTCGTGACCCGATCTGCGGGGATATGCTGTGTCTCAAAATGATTTGAGCGGTAGCGAACTGGTTTGGATTTGGTAAAGAGGTGAGCTTTTTTAAAAGCTAATCGTCGTTCTTTTTCAGCAGTTTCTTCATGGAGTAGGCTAAGAACTCCTTTTTTGAGCGAAAAATGAAAAGACGTTTTCGCATTACCAATGGTGAAGGTCTCATCGGCTCCCTCACGGAAATAAAGAGATGGATCGGCAAAAGCTGATGTAAATGAGCAAGCAATACAAACTGCTGAAATAAATAATATCTTTACCATAATTTGTTCTGAGGGAAATTTGCAAATAGGAGGAACGAGGTCGAGCAGAGAAATTGAGAGTTTAACTCACGGCAGAGTAGCAGATACCTAATGTCGATTACAATGAGTCCCCTCTCTCAAAAGTGACTTTGAGAAGGCTCCTGATGAAGTCTTGAAGGGTATCCAGATGCTTGAAGTTTCCGCTCGGTATTTATCGATAAGGGTGCCTCGAAGTGTCAGTTCAAGTATCAGAGAGTGTGAACTTGCGGGCCGAGTTTAGTTACCTTGCTCTAGCTCAATGACGCGGAAGATGGCTTTTGGGGCGTCTTCAAAGGTGGCGCTCGTGGTCGTTTCGAAGGAGGTGA
This sequence comes from uncultured Verrucomicrobiales bacterium, assembly GCA_937930235.1. GTDB lineage: Bacteria > Verrucomicrobiota > Verrucomicrobiia > Verrucomicrobiales > Akkermansiaceae > SW10. The sequence continues at coordinate 11,600 of CALGLJ010000147.1, forward strand.
GGTCCGGTGAGGTGCCGGTGAGGTTGATAAAGTCAAAGGTGTTGGTCTCGGGGTTGACGTTCAATTGTTGGATGCCGTAGAGCCGGTCGGGGCGGGAGGAGTAGGTGAGGGTAATCCTACTACGGGGTGGATCGGAGTTGGCAACGGGCTCGAAGCTGAAGTCAAAAATCTGTGGTGTGAGGCCTTCGGCTGGCATGCCGATGAGTTCGATTTCTTCGATCTGGACACCGCCGATGGGAGTTTGATTGGGGTCATTGACCTCGGGAAAAATGAACCGGTAGGTCTTGTAGGCAGCGGGAGGAAAGGGGAAGGCGAACGTGCGTTTTTGGCTCGCGGAGGTGAAGTTGGGCTGTGCGGATGCGATCAGCTCAAAGGAGCGATCGTTGTGAGATCCAAGGAGAATGAAAGTCGTTGGGTCGAAACCACGAGCCGCAGCGCTGGACGAGGTGATGGTGAAACCGAGGAGTTCGGTGGCTCCGAGAGCAGGGGTGATGTCAAAGCCGGAGTTCACTTCGTCGAAGTTGAAATAGCGTTCGGTGGTGTCGTCGATTGCGCGGGCCACGGAAGAGACTGGAGAGGAATCTGGTGGGAAAACGGTGACAAGATCAGAGGGAAGAGTGACATCGATACCGAGATCGTCGGGAGCTGTGGTGAGGTTGGCATTCCAGGTGGTTTGCACGGCTCCGATGTCAGGATTACCTACGGGGAGGACTCCTCGTTGGTCGGGCAAGGTAGTAAGGGGAGAACTATTAGCGTTGTCGATCAGAAGGGAGCCGGGCAGCGGCATGAGGGTGAGAGTGGGCCCGCCGTTGTTGATAAGAGTGGGGCCGTTGCCGCCGGAATGGCCGACAAAAAGAGGATCAAGAGGGTCGCTGTTTGATCCGACGTAGTCGTTGTTTGTATTTGGGCTTCCGACAGGAATCTTGGTGGATGAAAAAGGATTTTGATTGTTTCCCAAGAAGTTGCCGCCTCGAGAGAGGGGGGCTGTTCCCGTGTAGATGAGATCTGGACCGTCTGGGGACAAGTTGTTGGCGATCACGGTGCTTTCCAAGATCAGTTCACCTCCCAAGTTGGCAACGCCTCCGTTGGCATCTGCTGCGAAATTGTTGGCGACGGTGCAATGAATTAGAGTTGCAGAGTTGCCGGAGCCGTTAATGCTGAGGGCTCCAGCTGCGCGATTATCAGTGAGGTTGCCGGTTCGTCCGGCTCCATTATCGAAAAAGGTGCAGGCCTCTGCCCGGAGGTGTGAAGCGTCCCTGAGAATGATCCCTCCTCCTCCATTGTCTGCGTCGTTTTCGTAAAAAGAACAGGAGAGAGCTGTGAGGGATGAAGAATCTAACGCGCGAATCGCACCCCCTATAGTTGAGCTATATCCGTTGGTGAGATTCAGGGACTTAAGAATGAGGTGAGTTGAACTGATGTCGAAAATGCGATGAGCCTTTCCTCCATCAAGAGTGATGCCTCCCACGCTGCTTCCGTCGATCGTGAGGGGTTTCTCGGAGACGGAGAGTGCTTGAGAGCTGAGTTCGATGGTACGATTTATCTCAGAGTTAAAGGTGTTTGGGTCGAAGGTAATCCGAGCGGGCGTCGGAGCATTCTCGATCGCTTGGCGCAGAGTGCCTGGACCTGCGTCGCCATTGGAGGTGACGATGATTTCGGGTGGGTAAATGGTCGCGGTTGAGGTGTTTGGAATCGATTCCGCGGTATTGGACGCGATTTCGACTCCCACAAAGAATAGGTTAGAGGCGTTGTTTTGGATGCCCGAGGTCGAGCCGGAGCCACGTTGTGGATTTCCAAAAGGATAAATGAAATGGATGGTGCCGTTGTCGAAGAGGAGAGCCTGAAAGGTGAAGCGGATTGAGGCGCCGGGATCGCTGAAGAAGCGAACATTTTGCCATTGGAATACGTGGACGCCGATCTGAGGAAGAAGAGGAAAACTTCGAAGGCCTTCGGGGAAGTATTGGTAGTGCAGGTTCGCATTCTCATCGGCTACGAGGTCATCATGAAGGGGATAGATGCGAGGGCCGTCACTGGAGCCGTCAGTCCAAGTTGCTAGTTGGGGAAGGGGGGAATCATTTGAAAAATCACCTCCGGTGTCGGATGGATCAAAGGAGAGGTATCCATTCGTCGACATCACCACTTGGGAGTAGGTCTTATTATAGAAAGGAAAGGGAGCGTCTAGGGTGATGTCGGCCTTGCCATCATCATTGTTGGTGAGAGCGAGCGGTGCAGTCGTTACGCTTGCGGGCTCGTAGGGAATTGCGGCTGGGTCGCCGGGCCTAACTGCGGTGTATGCGGGAGGCCGAGGCGCAGTGGCTAGAAGGTTGTCAAATTGGATGTTGGAGCCCGATGGAACTTCGACGCGCATAGTGATACTCGTCACATTGGCAAAGCTGGTTGTTGTGAAATCTTCGAAGGGAAAAGTGAGGGTGTAGTTTTCGCCTGCTGGAGCCACTTTTCTCAGTAAGCTGCCATTGATCTCGAAGGTGATGGGAGTGTTCACTTCCGCCTCAATGATATCGATGGTGAGAATAGAGTTGGTTCCGTCAATGAGGTTTAATCCTCCGGGCGTATATGCGAAAACCGAGAATCCTTGCGTATTGGAATCTGTGCGGACTGATGCGGCTCCATCGG
>CALGLJ010000148.1 GCA_937930235.1 uncultured Verrucomicrobiales bacterium
TATTCGAAGGCTTTTTTGAAGCAGTTAGAGGGGGAGTTGGAAAAATTGCGGGATCAGGGACGGGAAAAGGAAATTGAGGTGCTTTTGGATCGTTTTAAGCGGCGTTTTTGTGATGTCAGTCTCTTCGTTAAAGAGCTGAAGGAGCGGTTCTCTCGGTGGTATAATAAGTTGCATGGACGGCGGGGGACGTTATGGATGGACCGATTCCACTCAGTCTTAGTGGAAAATGGGGACGCGCTGCGGATGATGGCGGCCTATATTGATCTCAATCCGGTGCGAGCAGGTTTGGTGGATGATCCGGCGAAGTCGCGGTGGACGGGTTATGGGGAGGCGATGAGTGGGAGTCGGCGCGCTCGGCGAGGGCTTTGTAAAATCGTGGAGGCTCCGCAGGATGTATGGGAGACGAAAGCGAGTGCGATCTATCGTTGTTGGCTCTATGAAGAGGGAGTTTCCGTAGGAGAAAAAGATCCGAAAACGGGAGAGAAACGAGAGTCGAAGAAGAAAGGAGTGAGCGTGGAGGAGATGACAAAGATGAAGCTGAAAGAGGGTCTCAAGTTGCGGGAGAATCGAATTCGTGCGATGAGCCGAGGGGTGGTGCTGGGGAGTGAAGGATTTGTGCGGGAGGTATCCGAGCGCTACCGCGAGGAGATGGGGCGAATGCGAGTGAAGCCGGGAAAGAAGTTGATGAGCGGAAGGGGCCGAGTGTTCGTGATGCGGGAGTGATGAAATGATCCAATCGATTACCGGAGTAAGGTTACGAGTAGTTGGTAGGATAAAGGTGAAAAGCGAGATTGGGTTAGTATTTCCAAATCTGTTTGTGCTTCCTTTTTTCGATCAAGTAAGGCGTAGGCAAGGCCTCGATCATAGATTAGAGTGAGATCTGGGCAGGTGGGTGAAATTCGTTTTTGAAGTTCTGTTAGGGCTTCCAGGAGGTCTCTCTTGGCGGCTTCTTTTTGGTTCTGGGAGCGTAGGACTCGGGCGCGACGAATAAGCCAAGAAGCCCGAAAGCGGGAGCTGGTCAGTTCCTTTTCGATGATAGGAAGAGCTGTTTTTGAATTTTCAGTGGCGATGAGGGCGTCGATCCAAGCGTTTCTTAAGACGATGCTTTTTGTGATTTCGTGCCCTCTTTTTAATTGGGCGACGACCTGTTCATCGTCTTGGAGTAAGTGAGCATGCAGAAGGTGGGTATGATCTTCCTCAGGAGGAGAAAGTTGAACGTGCTTTAGGGCGTTCGGCAGGTCTTTCGCGGTGTAGAAAATATCTGCTAGTAAAAGATGTGTCTGCGGGGAGGGCGAGGTATCTAAAAGAGCGGTAGCAACTGCGATTGCTTGCTTGTGTTCATGGGCTTGGGAGTGGAGAAGAGCCAAGTTGCGTAGGGCAGCCTGATGGGTGGGGTTTATCTTTAAGGCGGATTGAAAGTCAGTGCGTGCGTGAAGTTTCTCCCGCGCGGCGCGATATTCGATGCCACGTTGATAATAGAGTTCGGCAGTGGGAGAGTTACGAATCTTCTGGCTCAAGGAACGAATGACAGAGTTGAGATCCTCATGGGCATTCAGCGTTTGGGCGAGGATGCCGGAACATAGGATCCAAGCTCTGATCATCATCTTGGGAGTAGGAGGGGGTTATTTCGTTCGCTGTAAAAGAGCAGGATGCAGAGTGAAATCACTAGAGCCGATATTTGCATTATGTCCTTCGATCGCGAGCGTATTGGTCGCCCCGAGTTTGAGAATTTTTTCTAAGCCGCGGAGTTTGAAATACTGAAATTTCCCATTTGCTTCGTGCATGGTAAAGTCTTCGGCGGTGGCGCCTTGTTCATGATCGACACCGACTCGTAAAATCTCATGCCCGTTGAGGTAGGCGATGAAGGCGTCGTCATAGGAGATATTGAGACCAAGACTGTTAGGATCCATCTTCTTAGGAGCTTGAAAATCTTTGCGGATGTAGACAACGCGGTACTTGTTGCGCATATCATTCAAAACAGTGGCGTCATCTTTATCGCCATATCCGAAGCCAGCAGGGCCGGTTTTCCAATTTGAGTAGACGTAATCTGGCTTAGTCCAGGCATTAAGTTCTCCGGTAGGGTGTGAGCCTGCCAAGTAAGCCCAGGTGCTACCTTTCGCGATTAAAGGAGTGGTCTTGCGAGGGGCCTTGGGTGGAGCCTTTTTTCTCACTTTAGTCCATGGTTCCGGCTCCCAGGGATCAAGGAGTGGGGTGTGAACGACAGTGCCGCTCTTTTTAATGGCAAAGATATCACGAATATCGCCATGTAAGTTTACCATTTCGGCGGTCAAAGTGTCTCCCTTAATGGAAACGAGGACTGAACCATTTTCGACGATAATACGCTTCATAATAGGCATGGTGCCACGACGGGAAACTCCTGTGCCGCCATGACCGGCCACTACTTGCACGGTTCCATTATGCGGAGTCAGGCCAGCAGATTTTAGATAAGGACCGTCACCTGCGGGGTCTCCATCTCCATCGTCTAGGACGACTCCATCTGTGGTCGTCGGAGTGCTGTAAGCTCCATCAATCAACATTGAACGTTCGTAGATGTGTGAGTGTCCTGTGAAGACAACATCGACTCCTCCGCTTTCGAGGATCGGCATGATGTGTTGACGCATTTCGATGAGGTGTTTTTCCACATTCGAATTATGTGAACCCAAGGTATAGGGTGGATGGTGGAAGAAGGCGACGAGGAACTCGGCTTGCGTTTTTTCCAAATCTGCTTTGAGCCACTGGGCCATCGCACCTGCTGGTCGGCGATCGAGATCATGAGAATCTAGGCAGATGAAATGAGTTTTCCCGTAGTCAAAGGAGTAATAGGCTTCTTTCCCGGATGGGAGGCCTCCAGCTTCTGCCTCGGTAGGGCAGATGTAAGCATCATAATACGGACCGATTCCAGTGATCCCCTTTGAGGTTCGTCCCTCGTGATTTCCCATTGAGGCCCAGCAGACGGTGTTTCGAATGGTGGTCTCATACATGGGGAAGAAGCGAGTTGAGAACTCATGATCTGTTCCTGAGCCGTATGCCATATCTCCTACGTGAAGATAGAGATCGAGTTCTCGTTTGAATTTTTGATTGTGAGCAATCATGGCTTCATGGACTTGAGCCTGAGCGCGTCCCCCTGTTCCGGAATCTCCTACGACCCAAAAATAAACAGGGGCGTCTGAACCAGGCGTTGGGTGGGTCTTGAAGCGATAAGAAGAGTCTGCAGGAGTGAGGCGTTTCCCATGCTGATCAAAAATGGCGTAGTAGTATGTGGATTTTGGTTGGAGTCCATCTAGGAACACCTCATATTGGTGGATCTGAGGAGAAACACTTTGGTGCAAGGGCTGTTTCGACTTGGGGTCTGAAGTGCGTGTCGTGACATGATGACTCGGCACGAGGCGGTGCAAACGGTCCGGGTCGGTGCCAAAGCGAACTTGTGGCTTAATGTCGCCTTCGGTTCGCCAGACGAGATGAATCGACTGATGCGTGGCAAGCTGGAGGTATGGGTCTCTAGCGAAGGGTTCCTTTGCAAAGAGTGAGGAGGTGATCAGTAGGAGAAATAGAAGGGAGCGTCGCATTTTTATAAACAATTCGAGAAGTTTGGCGTAGATACGTAACAGCAAGAGCAATTTGGTCAATTTCTCTCTTTGAAATGAGCCTTCGTGAGAAAGTCATTTCTTGAAGACTCGTTGATCGGGTCAAAATTGACAAGCGTGAAGGCCATGAAGAGGAACGAGGGGGAGGAGTTCTTTTTGAAAAGAAACAAGAAAGAGGTTGCTCGACTTGAGGAATCATCCTAGCGTCCCGCCAACCTAATCAGCAATGCGGAGCGGTAGCTCAGTTGGTTAGAGCGCCGGCCTGTCACGCCGGAGGTCGCGGGTTCGAGTCCCGTCCGCTCCGCCACTCATATCGATGCTGTAAAGTCGGCCCTAAAAAAGCGAAACCAGGACGGTTTCGCTTTTTCGATAGATTGAAACCCTTTTGGTTCTAAATGGAAAAGGGCTTGAAAATCGCGAGGTATGCCGCAGTGCTGCCGAGCCCGATGATAATGATCCAGGCGACAGTAGCTGAGACGAGGCCACGTTTTAGCACGGCGAGCATTCCTCCTAAGAGAAACCAGATGAAGAATTTGGCGATGATCCAACCAGAACGAATGTCAATATCATACTTGTCTTGCATACAAATTCCACTCACTAGAATCACGAAAAGAGAGATCCCGTGTAAGATCATGTATTTGCTCATCATCACGGGTTTCTTGCGGTCAGAGGCGAGCATGCTGCCCATGGCCGTGAAGAGGCCCAAGATTCCTGCGATGTGGATGACTTTGTAGATAAGAGGATTCATAGATTTAAGCGGTCGCTTTGATGTGTGGAATGGCTTCGAGTAATTTACGGGTGTAGTCAGCTTGGGGATGGTGGAAGACTTCTTCAGCATCTCCGTATTCGACGATTTTACCTGCGTACATCACGGCGATTTGATCTGCGATGTATCGCACCACGGAGAGGTCGTGCGATATAAAAATCATGGTGAGATCGAGTTTTTTCCGAAGTTCGAGAAGGAGGTTCAGGATTTGAGATTGGATGGAAACATCGAGTGCGGAAACAGGTTCATCAGCGATCACGAGTTTTGGCTCTGGGGCGAGGGCGCGGGCGATGGCGATGCGCTGGCGTTGGCCCCCGGAAAATTCATGTGGATACTTACGCATGTGGCGGGAGTCCAGTCCCACGGTGGCCATGAGGTCAACGACTCGCTGGGTGAGTTCCTCACTCTTATGGAGATCCGAGTGCCGCTGCACGATGGCTTCGGCGAGGGTGGAAAAGATGGTCATGCGAGGATTGAGCGAGGCGTAGGGGTCCTGAAAAATCATCTGGAAATCGAGTCGCCGCTCTCGGACGAGGGATTTTGGAATGGCGGTGAGTTCTTCACCGTCGAGGATGACTTTTCCGCTCGTGGCATCTTGCAACTGCATCACGGTGCGTGAGAGGGTGGATTTACCACAGCCGGACTCGCCGACGAGTCCAAGGATGGATCCTTTTTCAATCGAGAGAGTCACTCCGTCGACCGCTTTGACCGTTTCCAGATGTTTAGAAAAAAAGCCACCACGCATGGTATGAAAATGCGTCTTTAGATCATGAAGCTCGAGAAATGCCACGACTGGAAGCTGGCGGGGTCATGGCGAGAATTCAAGCGGATTCATCAGATTGCTTCTTCTTTGGGAGTTGAGAAATACCAGTTTGAATGTAAGCCCAGCCGGACCAGATAGTGAAAACTGTCGCGATTATGATCGGGTAGAGTGGGGAAAGGTTCAAAAATTTCAGCATGACCCAGCTGAGAGCAACCATTTGAGTCACCGTGCAGACCTTACCCGTCCAGTGAGGTTTGATGGGAACATGGCGATTAATGAAATAGAGAATCCAGATCCCGACGATAATGATGAGATCGCGAAGAATCACCAGAGCGATAAACCATTGAGGAAGAGACCATCCTTCTCCCCATTCGACGAGGCTCAGGGTGATGAGTCCAGAAAGGAGCAGGGCTTTATCGGTGAGAGGGTCCAGAATGGAGCCGAGTAATGATTCTTGTTGATATTTCCGCGCAAGCCAGCCATCGATGCCGTCCGATGCGGCGGCTAGGATGAAGATGCCAATCGCGATCCAACGCAGGACTTCCTCGGGCTGTCCCGATTGGAAACTGGCGCTATATTTGACGGTAAAGATCACAAATACCGGCACCAAAAGCAGGCGGAAAAGAGTGATCCATGTGGGGAAGGTCATGACTTTCTTAAATGAATTAGTGGACAAATGCTCTCGGAGCAATTGAAAGAACACCTGTGACGGCAACTGAACTCAAAGAAACCCTGACCGAGGTGGGGATCGTGCCCTCGAAGAAACTGGGTCAAAATTTTCTCATCGACCAAAATACCGCCGAGTGGATCGTCTCCCAGCTTGACCTTCAGCCCGACGATACCGTCGTGGAAGTGGGGCCGGGAACGGGAGCTCTCACGGAGTATGTGGTAGGGAAGGTGAAGAGGGTTATCCTAGTAGAGTTTGATCGTCGATTGGCCCTCTATTTGGCGAATCGATTTAAAGATCGGACTGAGGTGACGGTGTATCATGAGGATGCGGTGAAGTTTGACGTGCGCCAGCTATTTGAGCATCAGCCGGTGAAGTTTCTCGGGAACTTGCCCTACTCGGCGGGTGGGGCGATTTTACGAAATTTCCTGAAAGGCCCGTCTTCGGTGGCACAGGCCGTCTTGATGTTGCAGAAGGAGATGGTGGACCGCATTCAGTCTCCGCCAAAGTGTAAAGACTACGGAGTGCTTTCTCTACGAATGCAAGCAGAGTGGGATTGCGAATCGATTAAGGTGGTGCCTCCGAGTTGTTTTTATCCTCGGCCGATCATTGATTCGACGGTGATGTCAGTCAAACCACGCCATGAGGTGCTCCCAATTCATGATCGCCGCCTGTTTGATGAACTGGTGCGCCGTGGTTTTTCCCAACGCCGGAAGCAGTTGCGTAAGAATTTATCGACGGAGCTGAATTGGGAGGAGATTTCTCAAAAACTTTCCCTTTCTGTCACCGCTCGAGCCGAGGAACTCTCGGTGACGGATTGGGTCGCTTTAACCCGTGAGATTGATCCTTCATTTGATAAGGAAGAAGGGCAGGGTGCGGGTGAGATGCTGGCGGTGGTAAATGAGAAAGATGAGGTGACTGGCTGCGAGCGTCGTGATGTCATTCATCGTGACGGCCTCTGGCATCGAGCGGTGCATATCTTAGTTTTGAATAAGCACGGTGAGGTGTTTCTCCAAAAACGGTCCGTTTTGAAAGATGTCTGCCCGGGACTCTGGGATTCCAGTGCGGCGGGGCATGTCGATGCAGGAGAGGAGTATGAAGCGTGTGCGATCCGGGAGCTCGGAGAGGAGCTCGGCTTGGAGGATCATCGGCTAAAAGAAGTGGGCACTCTGCCCGCAGGTGAGAATACCGGGTGGGAGTTTGTGAAGCTTTTTGCCACCATCGCGGAAGGTGCGATTAAGTTTCCCTGTGTGGAGATCGAATATGGGCAATGGTTTACGATGGCTCAAATTGAAGCCTGGGTGGAAGCGCGTCCTGAAGATTTCGCCCCAGGTTTTCGCTCATGCTGGAAGGTGTGGAAGGAGCAGAATCCTTCCCGGTTCTCCGATGATGAGCGAGGTGATTAGTTCTGGCAAAGCACTAGCGATATTTTTTTATACGATTGAGAAAGGCGTTCCACTTGGCTCCGGGGCGTCCGTTGGTCATGAGGAAATGGGGGCAATTTTTATGCCCGAGATCCCTGCCATCGGAGTAGCGGATCTGCCGCCAGTGTTGGTGGGGGACAACATTTTTGAGGGGGATGTTATGCTGGCGCATTAAATGTGCGGTCAGGCGAGCGGTGCGATCTAAGGTTTGCTCTCGTGAATTCCCCCGATTTTCGCACATTTCAATGCCAATGGATTTGCGATTTCCGAGTCCTTCATAGTCCGCGTGCTGTCCCTGTTCATTCGTGGGAAGACTCTGATAGATCGAGTGAGCATCGACGGTGAAGTGCCAGGTGAGATAGCCGAGGGAGTTATTTCGAGCCTTGAGAGACCCGCGTTGGAGCATGCGCGCGTGAGCGTAGGCATTTCCTCCTCTGCTGTAATTTTGAGTCGAGTGAATGGTGATGAAGCGCGGATTCATCCGGCGTGTCTTCCAGCGTCCCGCGTGGCCTTTCGGAATGAGAGCTTTCGTGATTTTAGGAGAGGCCTGGAAGGAACGTCCGCCCCCGGAGGTGCTGCATGAGACGATGATGGCCAGTCCGGTAAAGATGGTGGCTAAGAAAAGAGAAAGTCGCATAGAAAATACAGTAAACCCGCTATTCGATATTTTGCACCTGTTCTCTGATTTTTTCGAGTTCCGTCTTGGCTTTGACGACATGCTGGCCGATGCCGGAGTCGTTCGCTTTGGAGCCGATGGTGTTGAATTCGCGATTGAGCTCTTGGCACAAGAAGTCGAGTGTCCGTCCGACAGGTTCTTCCAGAGCGAGTGTTTCGAGGAATTTTGCGAAGTGCGACGCGAGGCGCGTTGTTTCTTCTGAAATGTCACATCGCTCGGCAAAGAGCGCGACTTCTTTCAGGAGGCGTTCGTCATTGAGGTCGAGATCGATTTCGGCCTCGCGGAGGCGTTGATGTAGGAGTTCACGCTGTCGGGCGACGACTTGGGGGGATTTCTCTTTGATAGCGCTCGTTTCTTGTTCGAGAATGGAAATCCGTGCGATGAGATCGTTTTTGAGATCGTTCCCTTCACGATTTCTCATTTCTACCAGCTTCTCAAGAGCAGCGGCGAGGGCGGGTTCGATCGCTTCCAGACAGAGGGCAGGGTCATATCCTGAGTCTTGGAAGCTGAAGACTCCTGGAGCGCGAAGAAAGTCGTGAGAATCTGGAACAATGCGACGGTCGAGGAGATCGGAGAGCTTGATGTAAGCGGCTTCCAGCGCTTGCGCACGTGTTGGGTCAAAGGAGAGGGTGTCGGTGGCGTTTTGAGCTGCTTCCAGATTGACCGCCACATTGACTCGGCCACGGGAGATTACCTTGAGAATCCGCTTCCGGAGGGGGGGCTCGATCTCTCCGAGCTCTCGCGGGAGGCTGAAGACGATGTCCGCTTGCTTCCGATTGACGGAAGTGATTTCGACTCGGGCGAGATAATCGTTGGTGGCGTGCTCAGCACGTCCGAAGCCGGTCATTGATTGCATGTGCGAGGTTCATAGCCTCGCGTGGATGCGTCAAGGATGGGTTTGCTTTTGAGCGAGAGCGAAGGACGAGTGCGGTGATCTTGCGCTAATCTCTCTCTCCGCGCGGGGTGAGTTCGAAGAGTTGGTTGAGCGCAGCCATGGGCGGGACCTTTTCGTAGAGCATGGCATAGACGATATCGATGATCGGAGTGCGGACCTTGGCTCGCTTGGCAGCTTCATAAATCGAGCGGGTATTGGGCACGCCTTCCGCGACCATGCCCAATCGTTCCACCACTTGTTCAAGCTGATAGCCTTCTCCGAGGGCGATGCCGACACGATGGTTGCGTGAGTGCTTGGAGAAGCAGGTGGTGATGAGGTCTCCCATGCCAGAGAGTCCGGTGAAGGTTTCAGCCTTACCGCCGAGAGCGGTGCCGAGGCGGAGCATCTCGGCGAGGCTGCGAGTGGCGAGAGCGGCGATGGCATTGTCACCAAGTTTCAGCGCGCTGGCGACTCCGGCCGCAATGGCAAAGATGTTTTTCAGCGCGCCTCCTAGTTCTATGCCTGCGATGTCATCTGCGGTATAAATACGAAATCTTTCGGAGTTAAAGATGGCCTGAAGGCGTTGGCTTACGTCCTGATTCGTACTCCCGATGGTGGCTGCCGCAGGGAGTCCGCGTGCGATTTCTTCGGCATGGTTCGGGCCGGAAATGACCGCGATGGGATTGTCGGGAAAGGAGTCGGTGATGATTTCCGACATCCGCTTGCTGGTCTCGAGTTCGATTCCTTTGGAGCAGGAAAGGAAGACCGTTTCAGGTGAGATCTGGAGCTGGGCGAGGCGCTCGGCTGTCTCGCGGGTGGCGGAGGTGGGGACGACGAAGAGGATGAGGTCTGCGGATTCACATGTGGAAAGATCAGACGTGGCGCAGATGTTTTCTGAGAGCGTTACACCGGGGAGGTAGGTCGAATTTTGATGGCGAATGTTAATGTCATCGATGATCTCTTGGGAGCGCCCGATCATCGTCACTTTAGCCCCTTGTCGGACCATGATGGAGGCTAATCCTGTTCCCCAAGAGCCACAGCCGATCACGGCAGGGTGTTTAAAAACAGAAGTCATGATTTCGTTTTGGTGCCGATTATATTTTCGGTTCCCTCTCGGAGACGCGTGATGTTAGCGCGGTGTTTGTAGACGGCGAGAGTGCCTGCAATGAGTGAAAAAATAAAGAGGGGTTTGTTCCAAGTGCCGTTGGCAATTTTATCATGATAATAAGATCCTCCGAGACAAAGAATGGGGAAGGCGATGGCGGCGGCGATGCTGCCTACGGAAACGTATTTTGTGGTAAAGGTGAAAATGACCCACACGAGAACGAGGATGACGGCTCCTGCTGGCATGAGGGCCGCGATGACCCCTGCGGACGTCGCGATGCCTTTGCCGCCCTTAAAGCCGATCCAAGGGGAGAAATTATGTCCTATGATAGCGGCAAACCCTGTGAGAACGACAATCGATTGGGCGAGTGTCCTCTCGGTTTCCAAAAGATCTTCCGTGAAATGCTTTGCGACTAAGACGGGAAAAAGACCTTTGAGAAAATCAAGAATGAGGCAGCTGATTCCGGCCCCTTTACCAAGGGTACGAAAGACATTCGTCGCTCCGATATTTCCCGAGCCATGCTTTCGAATATCGATCCCTTTGAGCTTCCCGAAAAGCAGGCCGAAGGGGATCGAGCCGAGTAAGAAACCAAGCGGGAGAAAGAGCCAGTTCATTTCGACTTTGCTCGACGAATGGATTGAATGACCATCGGTTCGATGGGGACATTGGGAGCTTTGTTCGGAGAGGCAGTTCCATTTCGGTCGAGACTGATGAGAAATTTTTGACCTGTTTTGACCGCTTTGATGGCATCGACGACTTCCATTCCTTTCACCACTTTACCAAAGACGGCGTAACCTCCTCCATTGCTGGGGTAGTTGAGAGCCGGGTTGTCTTTGACGTTAATGAAAAATTGGCAAGTGGCGCTATTTGGATCAGAGGTGCGAGCCATGGCAATGGTGCCGCGTTTGTTCAGTAGCCCGTTCGATGCTTCATTTTTAATGGGCGTTCCGGCTTTCTTCTGGGCGTTTAGCCCCTCCTTGAGTTCAAAGCCGCCACCTTGAATCATGAAGTTGGAGATGACTCGGTGGAAGGTCGTGTTGTCATAAAATTTTTGATCGACGTAATTGAGGAAATTTTTCGTCGTGATGGGGGCTTTTGTTTCATTGAGCTCGATCAAGATGTCGCCCTTGCTCGTTTTCATGACGACGGTTTCGGCAAAGGAAGTAAGTGAGAGGAAAGGGGCGATTAAGAATGGTAGGAGATGTTTCATTGTTGAAAGATAATAGATTTTGAATGCTGACTGACAAGGGCTTTGGTGGTGGGAAATCGAGATTGTGGTAGAGAAGGTTCGGTGGTGTGATTACGCAGAGATTAAGGCTTTGGCCAGATGAGGTCATCTTGGGTGTAGGGCTGCCGGTCCGGTCCTGCAGAGCGCATTTGCATGAGTTTGTGGCTGAGCGGATGGAAAAGGTAGGGAGTTCCCCAGCGATCTAAAAGAATTGTGCGGCCTTCTGCATCTTTTCCGAGGCTGGGGTGATCTGTTGGTATTGGAAATGCACTCTTCATGAGGTGTTCGCAGAAGTCCGCATTTTGCGAGTAATAGAGCGTGTTGAGGTGCCGATTTTTTAACGAAAAGCGAGTCACGAGTTCCTGCACGTTTTGGAGATCCTGAAGGGGAGTGCTTTGCGCGGTCGCATGAGTTTCCAAGGAGGTGCTGATGGTTTGTTCGGCAGGAGGAGGGTTTACCTTTGTCGAAGATGAGGGAGTGGGAGGAGAGGGGCGGGTGAGACGCCACGCGATGATTGCAAGGAGGATGATGAGGGAGAGGATGGCGAGACGCATGAAGGAGTTCTTAAAAGAGAGAGGTGTCATGTTCATTTGTTGTCTCAAAAGATCGCGATCGCCGAGGGACACATTTCTCTGATTTGAGCCCTAATTTACGTGATAAAGTTTGGTGGAGTACGACCATTGAAATTCTGAAGATTAGGAAGAATCTCACAGAGTTGATCTTGGTCTGTGATGCCAAACCAGCGTAAGAGATCGGCATAGTATTCATCAATCGCGATGGTGGGAATGATACGCCCGCCGCCGCCTGCGTCATCAGGTCCGTTGATGGCGAGATTGGGGAAATTTCCGAAAAGTTTACCTCCGTCGACTGGTTCGCCAAAGGCGAACTGCGGGCCACCCCAGGCGTGATCACTGCCGCGACCGTTAGAGCGGAGAGTGCGGGCGAAATCAGAAGCGGTGAAGCTCACTACGGTGGAAGCGAGGTTGATTTCTTCGAGGGTTCTTTGAAACGCATCAATGGATTGAGAGACTTGGCTAATGAGTCTTGAAAAAGGATCGAGCAAGTCTCCGTGCATATCCCAGCCTCCGACCTTGATGAAAATGGTCTGTCGTTTGAGGCCGAGTATTTGTCGTCCTGCGATGAGCTTTACGGCATCTTTGAGTTGGTTTCCGATTGAGCCAGAAAAATTGCCGACAAAGTTGTTCTCATTGAAATCGGAGAGGGCGTCTTCGATGAGTGTTTGTTGCGCAATGCTATTATTTGAAATGCGGGCAAAGTTTTCGCGGAAGTGGTGTTGATAGCTTTGGGAAAGGATGGCTTGGTGAAGCTCGTTCTTATCCTCGGTGGGGCTCCCGCCTTGGGTGGTGAGGCCCAGTGCGCCACCAGGTTGATGAACAAAGGCGCTATTATTTTGCCCAACTTGAAAGAGATTGTTGCCTGCGAGAGAAAAATTCATGGAAGCTCCCGAGGCATTCCCAAAGGGCGAGTTGGGAGCATTGATGATATCGGCCAGACGTCCAGCCCACCCTTGCACTGCGGAAGCGGTCGCTCCTCCGCGTGGTTGTGCGCTTTCCCACTGTCGTTGTTGGTCGAAGTGAGAGGCGATTGCGAGGGGAAGGGGATGACCGGAATTCGGGTTGAGGTCCGCTTTGACTGTGGGTTCGACAAGCGTTCCCACATTACTGAGAAAGCTGAGATTATTTGTGTTAAACAGATTGGCCAGTCCAGAGCAATTCTGGTGTAAGCCGTAGTTGATGTTGTTCAGTGAGCGCAAGCTGTTCAGCGGGAGAGCGAGATCGCTGCGAGAGTTTTGGTATGTGGAGTAAGCGGAGCCGGTCGGGACGAGTAAATTGAATGAATCAAGGCCGCCAGCAAAGAGGATGTAAACGAGGGTCTTCTCATCGTTGACTGGTGATTCATTTCCGGTCCAGCCGGTGAAACCGGTGTTTCCCATAAGAGCGGAGGTGAGAAGGGTGCTCGCTCCGCCCGTGAGTTTTAGAAAATGACGGCGACTAGAAGAATTCATAGTGATGTTTACTGTTGAATGGCTCCCTCTGGAGAAATGAACGCTCCGTAAAGTGCGAGGGCGATTTTTTGATGAATACGACGTGAACGAGTATAGTAAGTATTTTGTAGACTGAGGCGAATGAACTCGCGAGTGCTTGCAGACATCCGGCCTCCGCATGCGGTGAGGTTGACATAGTCGAGCAGGGCTTCATCATTTTCGGCGAAGGGGAGTGCTTCGGAAAAATTCACGGGATAGTCGAGATTGGGGGCGTCTGATTCCGGGCCGTTGCTGCGAAAGCCTTCTAGGAAAGTTTGCCAAAAGTGATTGGGTAAAGCGACCGCAGTGTAGTTATTCAAGATTTGAAAACTGCCGCCCTCGAGATCATTTTCGGTGAGGAGCCCCGGAGGGCTATAGTCCGGGCGGTAGAAATTAAAAACACTCGGTGAGCGGAGCGGAGTTTGGCCGGAGTTGAGAAGGAATCGTCCCGTGTCCCACCAGCTAAAGTCTTCATAGTGCTCCATGCCGGTGAGTCGAGCGAGGTGCATATATCGCACGAGAGGGTCACGCAGGCGTCCGTAGTTTTCCGAAATTTCGGCGATGGCTGGATCTCGCGCCTCGGGGTCCATGAGAATGGCTTTGATGACAGCTCCCAGATCACCGCGCGGGTGAGCTCCTCCGCTTCCGTCGAAGACATCTGCTACGCGAGTGACATAGGCTGGGCTGGGATTATCCGTGACGAGGAATTTGATCAAAGCCCGGCTGATAAATGGGGCGGTGTTCGGGTGTAAAAAGAGGGTTCGAAGAGCATCCTCAATATCTTGTAAGGCATTTTCCTCGGTTTGAGCTCGGCTGGGAATGATGAGGCGACCTTTGAGGATGTTTTTTGATTCAAAGTCATGATCTTGCGCGATCATTCGCATGGGGGTGGCGTAGGCCGATTGTCGTCGGGCGCTTCCTCCCGCCCGGGCATCGTCGAACCAATAGCCGGTCATGACGCGAGCCATTTCGGTGACATCAAAGGTGTCATAAGTCGCGATGGGTAATCCATTCTGGATTTTGCGAGTGCCATCTTGATTGAGTTCCCAGAGGCCAATGGAGAAGAGCTGCATCACCTCACGGGCATAATTCTCGTCCGGAAAAATATTGATCTCTGGTTGAGGTTTAGAATTTCCAATGTGGGAGAGATAGGTCCCCATGATGGGGTGTGCCGTGACTTCTTGCAAAATATCGAAATAGTTCCCAAAGGCATTTCGGACAAAAATGTCATAGTAATGAGTGAGCCCCCACGGGCGGTGTTGGAGAATGTCATCCCGTCGAGATGCGACGAAAATTTGGCTTAAGGCGAAAGCCACCCGCTGACGCAGCTGATCTTCGCCAAGGACTGCGGCCCGGGCAAAGGGAACCATGACGGCAGTGCCTGCTAAAGAGCGAGTGAGATCGTTGAAGCCGTCTTCCCGGATTTCTGCCAGCACATTTGCCGAAAATGAAGGCCCTTGGACGAGGTCGAGGGTGTCTTTGATCCATGCCTCATGGCTGGTTACAGGTTGGCTATATTGGTCATCGATCCAGCCTTCGATTCCGAGTGACTGGACTCTTTGAATATCATCGAGAGTGGGGCCAAAGGAACCTTGCATGAGAAGCCGGGCCGCATCTCTCTGAGTTGGCGTACTCGTATCTCCTCCACTGGCAAGGTTCGCGCCGTTTTGGAAGAAGCTGGCCAGGGTGGCATAGTCTCCTGAAATGGAGCTCTCAGGAATCCCGTCCATATTGAGATCAACAGGGACGGCTTGTGAAGTCGAGTTTGCTTTTGTGGGAGAGCTTCCAAGCAGGAGTTCCTCCCGGTCTGTCACTCCATCATTGTCTTGATCACTCTCGCTAATGATCTGGCGATAAAACTGGGCCTCATTTCCGCTGGTATCAACCACTAGGCTGGCCGCGGAATTGGTGATCGTGGGGAGTGCCGTGAAGGAATTCCATGCGGCGAGATTACTGCTCGATTCCAAGGTTTGGGTGGTGCCCGACAAAACAGGCCAGCGGAGGCGAGCCATGTCATCGGTCATTTTTTCGATTGTGAAATATGGTTTGGAGTTCGCAGACAAGGGGTTCGTTCCCGCAATAGATTCAACGCGATTGGTGACCCCGTCTCCGTCTGAATCTGCCGCGCCATCGAGTCCCGTAAATCCGGTGCTCAGCTCCCATAAATCGCGTAAACCATTTCCATCAAAGTCCCCGATCAGAGGAGTGGGAAGGGTCACAAGAGTTGGGAAGTTTTGAGCATCTCGAGGATTGGTGAAACGTAAGACCTCAAAGTTGTCTCGTGCGCCATCGCCATCAGAATCAGGATTGTTAGGTAAGGTGCCGTAGTAAAATTCCTGACGATTGGTGAGACCGTCACCATCATTATCTCCCTGCGCTGAGCTTAAATTGTGGAGCGTAAACCAAGCATCAGGAATACCGTCGTTATTAGCATCGAGTGAATCTGAAAAGGGGGGGAGATTTTGAATGTCAGCCAGAGTGCGAATAATGGTGGTGGCCTCTCCGTGGCGGATCCTAGAGGAATAAGTAGGGTTCGGAATGGAGGTGATGACCGAGGAAGCGGTGGATGTCGTATTTTGACGGTCGACCACGGTGACGCCAGTGGCTTCGTTGATAATCTGAGCGGTGACGGTCCAGTTAGGAGCAGAGCTCAGCTGAGCTTCAAATAAAATCGTCAGAGGGTCTGAGATATCGTGTTCTCCAAAGCCGGAGAATCCCAGTTTCTCGAGAAGATTGAAATTGCCTGTATCTGTTGGGTTCAGTTCAAAGACCAGATCACTCCCGCTTGACTTGATGAAGCCAACTTCTTTTCGGGTAACAAAGCGGTAGTTGAGTCCCGCATTTTCCTCCCTGAGACGGAAGGCCACGGTCTCCTTATTATTGAAAGGAGCATCAAGATTTTGAATTTCTGCCTGATAAAGCAGTCCTTCGTTACTATTGATGTTTCGGATTTGAGGTGAGTTGTGATTCCAGATGATTTGCAGCCCAGAGATTTCCCAAATGAAGCTATTGACACTCGGACGTGTTGGAAGGGTGGGGGAATGAATCGAGCTGTAGTCAGCTCCGGGATTGTTCACCGTGTAAACCTGTTCCTCGATACCCTCGAGTTCATCCCGATCGCTCTCCCCGTCGCCATCGGAGTCAGCATTGAGAGGATTACTGCGCTGTGGGCCAGTGACTTCTTGGAAATCAGTGAGGAGATCACCATCAGAATCGGGATTCGTTGGGTCAGTGCCAAGGGTCTGTTCTTCGGAATCGCTGAGTCCGTCACGATCAGTATCAGAGTGATTAGGATCTGTATTGAGGGCAAATTCTTGCGCATTTGAGAGCTGGTCATTGTCGGGGTCGGCATTGCCATTTGCTGTCGTGACACCAGTGCGGTAGCGGAGCTCCCAGTAATCTGGGAGATTGTCATTATCTGCGTCTGAATTTCTCTCTACGATCTGGATCGCGGCTAGACCGGCTTCTGATGGGCGTGAGCTTGTCACGTTCCCATTCTCATCTTGCACATTAATGACCGGCACCTGATGGTTGATAAATAATGATGATCCAGAAAGGTTTTCGAAGCGGACGGTATTGGCGTAAGTAGAGAGAGCAGGGGTGCCGGAGTTTGCTGGAATAGATGGGGCATTGAGAGCGAGGGCGTAGTCACGGCGCGATGATACGGGATAGACACTCACCTGCTGAGTCATGATCGGAGAAGAGGATGAGTTGGCCGTGACATTGACGATCGGGTGGTTTTCAGTCGCAATGTCGTGGACGGCCGCGAGATAGAGGTAAACGTCGTAGTTTGAGTAAGGGATGTTACTAAAAGTGATGCCAGCACTGGAGGTGTTTGCGAACTCGATATTACCATTTAAAAGGCGAGCGAGGGAGCTGCCGCGTCCTTGACTGCTTCGAGAACGGACAAAGGTACGACGCATGCTGAAGTTCGTGCCGAGGATTGTGCCGTTCGCATCCACCAGTCTCCCCGTCGTGGGAGTTTGGATGTGACTGCGCGTGATGTTGAGCGTGTTGGTATTTTGATTGAGATCCGAGCGACTTGGGACTTCGAGCATAGGATAAGTATGATTCCAGTTCGGCTGAGGGATCAGCCCGTTGAGTGAGTCTTTGCTCCAGACGGAGTTTTCAGGATCTTGAATGGAGACGAAGTTGACTCCAATGGAACGAACCGTCGGAGGTCGAGAGCTGGAAAGCGAAGGCGAAGTGCCGACGGCCAGTTCCCAAGAATCAGAATCCCCATCATTGTCACTGTCTGCCATGGAAGCGCTGATGCCAAGGCCGCTATTTTGTTCTTCCGCATCTGAGATACCATCGCCGTCGGTATCAGCGAGGAGAGGGTTTGAGCTTGTTTCCAGATTGTCATTGAGGCCATCGCCATCGGTATCAGCCTTGAGAGGATGAGTGCCAAGCTGGTATTCCTGGAGAGTGGTGAGAGAATCGCCGTCGGGATCAGCGGATGCGTCGCTCCCGTTGGAGTCGCTCAAGAAATGATCTGCTTCGTATCGCGCAGGGAGACCATCGTTATCTTGATCACGCCCGCCATTCGGATCACGTTCTAGGTTAAATTCCCGAATTCGGATCTGGCTATTCGGACTCCCTGCAATACGAGTCATCGTCAGGACATTATCTTGTCCCGGGATTGCTAGATCTGAAGGAAGATGAAAAGAAAAAGTGCTTTGCGCGTTCACCCGCCCAAAGACCGGGGTCGTGAAAACTGGAGTAGAGTTGAAGCTGAAGCGAACTTGATGAGATGATGCCGTAACAGTGCTTGAATTAATCGCGGGTTGTTGAAAGGTGATCGTGAAGCGAAAGGCGCTGTTTGCGGCTTGGCTATTGGAGAGTACGAAGTGGAGACGATTTGTAGGATCATTGTTACTCAAGACATTCTCGATCTGTCTTTCGCTGTCTCCGCTAAAATTCCCGCGGCCAGGGTAAAATCCCGCCCGATAGAAATCATCATCGTTGGGGCGAGTGTCGAGTCCGAAGCCCCCTCCCGGCAAGCCCGGAGGATTATTGGAGCGGTTGTCTCCAGCAAACCAGAAATTGATCTCATTGACTTCCCAAAATGGCTGGTATTGCCCCTGACAAAGCCAAGGGCACAGAGCTAAAATAAGAAAAATTCGAAACATACGAGAAAGTAGAATACCTATGAATACTGATCAGAGAAATGCAAAATGCGAGTCGATAGGTTAGTCCGTGAAATTGAATGCTCGCAGATGAAGAGTGCGACACGACTGCTGGGAGTTCGAATGAGCCCACAATACGTCATTTAAATGGACTGATTTTTTTCATGGAGTGCCGAGACCCCATGATTTGGCTTGCAGAGCGGATGTTCTCTTTTGCGTTCCGCAAGCGATTTTGTAGAATTTTCAGGATTCACTAGATCTGGGCGGAGTGCCATTGGCGTGATCCATTCACTGAAATCATCAAAGAGTTTTTCATAGCTCACTCTTTTGGCTTTGGGAATGACAGTTCGCATCAGGGCCAGCATGAACAGACTCATCACTTGATAGATCATTCCGGCTAGCATGAGTGCTTGAAAATGGTCCTCGTTGCTTTTGCGATTCAGTGCTTTGTCCAAGTTCGCTGATTGCTTCCAGGCCCGGAAGATGATCTCGATATTCCAGCGACAACGGTAAAGTTCGGCGACTTGTTTCGCGCTTAAGATCTCCCGAGGGATATTTGAAACTACGATATGCCACTGACAGCGGATACGCTGCGCCTTACTCAAGGTCTTACTCTGGGCAGCGGCTCGCTCATGAGCTTCACGGAGGTTCTTTTCCGCGACCGCTTGACTGGCCCGGATCGCGGTGAGACGCGCCTCGTACTTTTCTTCACCGAGCAGGACGACAAGGTCCACCAACTCGCCTTTTTCTTTTTCCAGAAGATCATTCAGAGCCCTTCCATTCTGATCCGAAATGAGCAACCCGGCTCAGCCAATACGCGCCTTTATTAGATTTTTCTTATTTCCAAAAGAACATTGGAGTAAGTCTCCCTATATTATGATCCTGAGAAATCAATATTCTCAGTATTGACACCTCGTGCGGAGCAGGCCGCTCGCAAGAGCGGCCTTTTCTTTGCTCGGTGTGGGAATCGGGCGGCCCTTCCCTTCCGCCAGATCGGCGATTTCTGCTCGTCTTGCTATACACCGG
>CALGLJ010000149.1 GCA_937930235.1 uncultured Verrucomicrobiales bacterium
GCGCCCTTTTTATTCCCTTGCCGCGATCTATCTCATGCTTGTTCTCGTCGCGGTCTTTGCCGCTGATCTCCTCATTTTTCAACCTCCCGGAACTCCCTATCCTGATAAAAGTGGCTTCATCACCATTCCGGGTGAACCAGAAATTGCAGCCTACTATCGTCCCGCAAGCGCAGGGGAACCCATCATTCTCTTCTCCCATGGCAATGCTCAAAATTTATCGTCTCTCCATGAATTAATGGACGAATTCTCATCTCGCGGGTTCGGAGCCATCGCATACGACTACCCAGGTTATGGCGAAACTTCGGGCCGACCCACGGAACAAAGTTGCTACGACGCCATCACCGCCGTGTATCAGCATCTTACCAACACCCTCGGCTATCATCCCAATCAGGTCATTCTCTGCGGTCAATCGATCGGCACCGGCCCGACTTGCTGGCTAGCCACTCAGGTCGAACATCGCAGCGTGATTCTCTTTTCTCCCTTTCTCTCTGCTTTTCGATCGGTTACCCGAATCCCTCTCTTTCCTCAAGATCGCTTTCCTAACTTGAAGAGAATTTCCGACATCACCACTCCCCTGCTCGTCATTCACGGCGAGAAGGACCGCGTCATTCCTCACGCGCAGGGAGAACGCATTTATCAGACCAGTCCGTCTCAAAATAAGGCCTTCCTCTCGCTGCCTAGCGCCGGGCACAATGATCTCTTCTGGATCGCCAATGAGGAAATTTTCCAAGCGATCTCAGACCACGCCTTCAGGCAGTGAAATCGTGACTCTCTTCACCACGCTTGCCATTACCCTCCCCTCGACTCAGATTCTCGAGATGGTATCACGGCTTTGGTTCCTCTTTGCACTCCTCACCCTGTCGGCCTGTAAAAAACCGACCTCGAATGCGAGTCCCGCCTTACCTCCGCTCTCCTACACTCAGGAGATTCGCCCGATCTTGGCAGAAAAATGCCTGAGTTGTCACAATCCTGCCTCCGAGAAAGACATTTTCAAACTCTCACTCGCTCATCCGAATCTCCCCTTCTCATTTGCCTTCCCACACCACGACGCACTCGATTCGACTCAGGAAGAAATGGTCACCCGCTGGATTGCGTCAGGACAGAATATCGACCCACATTGGTCCCTCACCGCTCTTCCGGAAACATTTTCCTCCTCAAGTATTGATGACTATTTCGGAGAACTTCCCCCAGCACGTGACACTCCACGCACCCCTCCCGCACCATCCACTTTCTCATTTCATCACTCCCTTACCGCTTCCTTAGCAGGTGATTTCATCGGAGAAAAAGAAGCGACTCAGTTCCTACGTCAGGGTCTCGACACCCCAGACCATCGCCTCCTCTCCACCGCTCAGATGACGCTCGGTCTTCACCTCGAATGCGCTCAATGCCACCACCACCCGACCGATCCCATTTCACCGACAGACTACGCCCACTTAAAGCAGCTTTTCACGACTCCCTACGATGCTTCTCACTCAACTCATCCGCTCAATCCTCCCACTGCTCTGACACATTTATCTCACCCCGAATCGCTTACCCAGCAGCAGGAACAACTTCAAAAACGATCGATCGAAGGACAACAAGACTATCTCGCATGGCTCAAAAATCCGGAAAAACTCCCAATCATCAACGACCTTGCCGATAGCTTTTCCTTCAATGGTGGGAGAATCCGTAACCTCGCCATCCAATCCAGCGCGCCCGCACCGGCCTCTCAGCAAGTGACCGCTCCGGGAATCCACCGTGAGTCTCTCCTCTTTCAAGAACACACCACCATTGAAATCCCCGATCTTCACCGCCAGACCGTCTTCACCCCCGTGACCTACGCCTTCTGGATGAAGACCGCTTCCGACAACTTTACCATTCTCACCCACGGGATCACCCTTACCATTCAGGAAGGGCACCTCCAGGCACGGATCGCCCGATATTGGCCCGGAAATGCTATCGGCATCCGCTCCTCCGCTCCCATCGCCCCTCTCGACCGCTGGAACCATATCGCCTTCACCTACGATGGGATGAGAACTCCGGAAGGGATGCAATTCTTCCTCAATGGGAAAAAAATCCCTACGCTTGCCACCGGAACAAAACTCGCCGGGCCTGTCACTTTCGGCCCCTTCACTTTTGGCGGTAAATCATCTGGCCCGTGGCAGCTTGATGAATTTTCACGGCACCTGCGCGCGCTCACCCCGATCGAAATTCGTCACCTCGCTGATGGCACCGCCCTCCTAAAAGAAACCCCATCCGCAGAATATTTCTTAAGTTCCCTCGATGAAAAATCCCGCCACTTGCAACAAGGGATTCCTAAACTTTTAACACAACATTTCCTAGAAGAAGGCCGAGACGAAATCCCCGTCATGGAAGCCATTCCCGTGACCTCCACCGCTCGTGAATCCTCTTTGGTTTCGCTCCGGGTAAATTCACGCCTGGAACTCGCCCAAGGTCTCCAAACCGAACTCCTAGCCCGCGCCCTCGTAAATCACTTATGGAAACAACACTTCGATCAAGCTCTCATCCCGCAAGGCTTAGGATACGGAAGCCCTGTTCCCCAACACCTTGAACTACTCAATTGGCTTGCGTCCGAATTGATCAAAAACCAGTGGGACCTCAGCAAGATTTCACAACACATCATTCAATCCAAACTTTACCAAACTGAATATCCCACTCTCAGAGAAGACGGCCCCGTTTGCCCCCGCCCCAGACTCATGAAACCAAAAATTCGTCGCTAAAAAACGTCTCACTTTTTGCGAGCAAACTCGACTTTTTTCTCAATCATCATCACCTTTTACCCCAGATGGACAATCCCTACGCAACTCCCAACAGCACCCTAGCACAAGAGACTGATGACATCGCCCGTCAGCTACAAGGAATCCAATATCCTCTCACGCTCTCGTTTAAAATTTTAGCACTCGCAAGCCAAGCGACCGTCAAAGATGCCACGGGAAAGACCGTGCTCTATACTAAACAAAAAATGTTTAAACTGCGTGAGCATGTCGAAATTTTTACCGACAACACTCGCCAAACCCTCCTCGCAGAAATCACCGCAAATAAAGTCATCGATTGGTCTGCTCGCTACAATTTCAAAGATGCTGGGGGTCATGAAATCGGAAGCGTCGGACGCAAGGGCTGGCGCAGCATATGGCGGGCGCATTATGAAGTCTTTAACCCTGGAGATGGCGAGAGTGATTTCACCATTCGCGAGGAAAACGTCGGCGCCAAAGTAATGGACAGCCTCTTGGGACAAATTCCCATACTTAGCTTCTTCACCGGTTACTTCTTTCACCCGAAATATCTCGCCACCCGTTCCTCTGCGGAAGGCGCGATGCGAATCACCAAGCAACCCGCTTTCTGGGAAGGACGCTTCACCATCGACAAGCTTTCCGAACTCAAAGACCGCGAGGAACTCAATCTCTTTCTCTCTTTCTTGATGATGCTCCTTCTTGAGAGAAAGCGCGGATAAAATAAAATCCTCTCAGAATCAGCGGGGCTTATTTTTAAGAAAAATAAGGGAATCGGACGAACTGCAAAAACCCTCGATCTCTCCTTATGCGTAAATAATACAAAAACCCCGTAAATAAATCCAAGACAAGGCTCAAAGATTCGTTACTCTACGGTATCTTATGCAACGCATTTTATCAGCTCTTCTCATCATGCTCCCCTCGCTCGGGCAAGCTGAGACGGTAAGTTACAATCGGGATATTCGCCCCATACTCTCGGAGAATTGCTTTTTTTGCCATGGCTTTGATGAACAAACCCGTGAAGGCGACCTCAGACTAGACACCTTTGAAGGAGCGACTTCCGGTGATGCCATTGTCCCCGGTCATCCAGAAAAATCTGAAATCATCGCTCGGATCTTCTCCGAGGAGGAGGATGACGTCATGCCTCCCCATGACTCCATCTATAGCCTCAGCAAAGCCGAAAAAGAGACTCTCACCGCTTGGATCAAACAAGGAGCTCAGTACGAAAAACACTGGGCTTACCAAAAGGTCGTCCAACCACAGGTCCCTGCCCTCGCAGACCACCCTGTTGATGCTTTTCTCAAAAAGGACTGGCAACAACAGGGAGTCGCCTCTGTAGAAAAGGCCAGCCCTCGCAACCTTCTCCGACGCCTTTCTTACGATCTCCGTGGCCTCCCGCCCACGCCAAAAGAGGTCGCTCACTTTGAAGCGGACCCTTCAGAAGCGCGCTACCTCCAGTATGTCGACCAGTGGCTCAACTCTCTGGAACACGCCGAACATCAAGCGGTCCGCTGGCTAGATCTCGTCCGCTGGGGGAACTCTTCCGGCATGGTCTCGGACGAACCAATTGCATCCGGACCTTACCGGAAATATGTCATCGAATCATTTCAGGAAAATACCCCGTTTGATCAATTCACCAGAGAGCAACTTGCCGGAGATCTCTTCCCGGAACCCACTCAGCGCACTCTCACTGCCTCCGCATACAATCGCCTCGTCAAAACCAATTCCGAAGCTGGCGTCATTGAAAAAGAAGCCCTCTATGCCCTCAAAGGTGAACACGTCCGCGCACTCGGCACCGTCTGGCTCGGCGCCACCACCGGCTGCGCAGAATGTCACGATCATAAGTATGACCCCATCAGCGCGAAGGACTATTTTTCTCTCGCCGCCTTTTTTGATGATCTCATCGAAGTCGGAGTTTACCAGCCGGGCGATCGGCGAGCCCCAATCTACTACCTACATGATGATGAACAATCCATCGCCCAAGAAGCAGAGTTCACTCGCCAAATTGACGAAGTACGAAAAAAACTTTACGAAAGCCCTATAGACCAAAAGCAGCTCCAATCTTGGACGAAAGATGTGTTCGCACAGGAAAAGAATTCCAAAAAAGAAAAAGAGCCCCAGGATTGGGACTGGTTCCCTGCTGAGCTTCCTCCCGCAAAAATCATCTTGGGTGATTTTGAACAAACGGAGCAAGGGCGAAAAGTCACTGCCCCCGACGGTCAACTCAGCCGCCATTTCGCGGCAGAAGTGCTCAGTGCAGGATCTGGTAAGGCCGACTCCTTTTACGCCGACGTCATCATCGACCCCGATCACCGCCCCACCTTCCTTGCCTTCCAGACAGTCAATGGAGCTTACGAACGCCTCGGCTGGCACCGTGATTACCAAGTCACATACTATTGGGGTAAAAAACCAGAGGGAAAGCTCCCAGAATACATCGCTCCTAAGAAGCTCGTTCATCTTGGTGACATTCCTGAAGAAACAGGGCGGGTCCGCCTCGATGTCCCCGCAAAAAAATTCAAGAAGGCAAGATACAGACCCGTCGGAATGGGATGGATCCAGCAAGGAGGAACCGTAACCTGGTTAGCTTCAGGCTTCCGCACTGATGCCCACCGCGTCTTCAGCAACCGCCTCTCGGAATCAGCTCTGCGCTATTTCTGGGAACTTCCAGTCAACCGTGATGATCGCAAAGAATTCCCTAACCTCCTCATCAGATCACTCCGAACCGCCCCTGAGAAACGCCGGGAAATTCACACGCAAATCATTGAAATCGCCTTTCGGGAATTCCAACAACCTGAACTCGTCCAACAGCTCAATCAGCTTTACCGTGAGGCATATCACCTACGTCGCAAAGGAACACCCACCTTGGTCAGTAAGACCACCACTCCCAAAAAAACACATCTTCTCAATCGAGGCAATTTCATGGAGGAAATCGGCCCCGTGCTGAAGCCAGCAGTTCCCGAGGTATTTGATAATGGAATCAACGGAAGCAAAGAACGCCTCAATCGACTCGACCTCGCAAATTGGATCTTATCTCCTGATAACCCACTCACCGCCCGAGTGTTCGTCAACCGTCTCTGGCACCAATTTTACGGACGTGGCATCAGCGAAACCCTCGAAGATGCCGGAAATCAAGGCGACTGGCCCTCAAACCTTGATCTCCTCAACTGGCTCGCCTTTGAATTCCAACAAAAAGGCTGGGATATTAAAAAAATCATTCGCCTCCTCGTCACGGCAGAATCTTATCAACTCAGCTCCATCCCCGACTCCCTTCTCGCCCAAAATGATCCGACAAACCGGCTCCATACTCGGCAGGGACGTTATCGCCACCGGGCTGAGGAACTCAGAGACTCCGCCTTGGCAGCCGCTGGAATTTTACGCCCAACTCAGGAAATTCCCGTTCAATCGTTTTTCCCTCACCAGCCAAAAGCGTATTGGGAAAAATCTCATAAGATCATGTATGGTTCTCGTTATCAAATCTGGGAAACTAATCGCAAAGAGAGCCAGCACCAACGTTCCCTTTACACTTATTGGAAACGCCAAAACGCGCATCCTTCAATGCTCGCCCTTGATGCTCCGACCAGGCAAGAATGCACCACAAGAAGAGCTGTCACGAACACCCCCGCCCAAGCACTCGCCCTTCTGAATGATCCCATCTTTGTCGAAGCATCCCGCGCTCTCGCGGAACGCCTCCTCCGGGAAACAACTGAAGAAAATCGGATTGAACACCTCTACCAACTCACTCTCCAACGTGACCCTTCCGACATAGAAAAAACCGAGGTGCAGAATCTACACCAAGAACTCCTCACCCGCTTCCAGCAACACCCGGAAGAGGCCAAAAAACTCTGCCCCTCTCAACGATCTTCCCGATCTGAAACCGAAACGGTTCAGTTAGCAGCATGGACTGGCACCTGCCGGATCCTCCTTAACTTACACGAATTCCTCACCCGATCATGAACTCCTCTTCTCCTTCACGGCGCGATTTCTTTGCCAATTCCTCCGCCGCCCTCACTGGTATGGCCTTTTCCAGCCTCCTGACCAAAGACGGCTTCTCTGCAGAGCTCGGGCAACCTCACTTCGCCCCGAAAGCCAAACGCGTGATTTATCTCTATATGTCTGGCGGGCCTTCCCAGTTCGAGACCTTTGACGACAAGCCGGAATTGAGAAAAAACCACCTCAAGCCCATGCCCGCAGAGCTCACAAAGGGGGCCAAGCTTGCTTTCCTCCAACACCAAACTCTGAAATGTCGCGGGAGTGAAGTCGAATTCTCCACCTGTGGAAAATCGGGCCAACGCATCTCCAACCTTCTCCCTCATATCCAGAAAATCGCGGATGACATCTGCATCATCCGAACCCAACAGACCGAGCAGGTCAATCATGATCCCGCGCATGCTTTCATGAATACTGGTACCGCCATCGCCGGACGTCCCAGCATGGGGTCCTGGACAACTTATGGGCTCGGTCACCAAACGGATGACCTCCCAGCCTTTGTCGTCATGCGCTCCGGACCAGAAGGGCAACCGGTCCCTCAAACAGCTTGGAACTCAGGCTTCCTCCCAGGGAAACACACCGGAGTGGAACTCTACTCATCAGGCGCTCCTCTCAACTACCTCGAATCCCCCGCCGGGATTCACTCTCACACCCAGCGGACCTCCCTCAATGCTCTCGCAAAGCTCAACCAACTCCACCATTCCAACGTAGCTGATCCTGAAATCCTCACCAGAATGGCACAGTATGAACTCGCTTACAAACTCCAGACTAGCGTCCCAGACCTAGCGGATTTCAGCGATGAACCAAAACACATCCGTGAACGGTATGGTGCCTCGGATAAACCAAACGGAACCTTTGGGTCTAACTGTCTCATGGCACGCCGAATGGCCGAACGCGGAGTACGTTTCATCCAACTCTACCACACCGGCTGGGACCATCATGGCAATGTGAAATCAAACATGGAGAGGTTTTGCAAAATGGTCGACCAAGGAGCCGCCGCCCTCATTCAGGATCTCAAACAACGCGGAATGCTAGATGATACTCTCGTCATCTGGGGTGGCGAATTCGGCCGCACCCCCATGACCCAAGGATCCGGTCGGGACCACCACATCAAATCCGGTTCCATGTTTATGGCTGGCGGTGGGATCAAAGGCGGCATCACATATGGAGAGACCGATCCCTTCGGCTTCACCGCCGCGCACGACCCCTTTCACGTTCATGATTTCCATGCGACGGCACTCCACCTTCTCGGCATCGACCACCGCAGGCTCGTCTACCGCTATAAAGGAAGAAATTTCCGCCTCACTGATGTCCACGGACATATCGTCGACAAGATCTTGGCTTAAGGGTACCTCCGAAGACCTGCTTCAAATTCCCAGCCGCAACACCGCCTCCCTCGACGGACGACCCTTAACTTAAAGGGGGAATTCCCAACTGGCTGGGCAACGCCGTTCGTGGTCGCATCGTCAAGACTTCAGGATCTCCCTCGGTAATCAGCACCGTGTGTTCATAGTGCGCCGAAGGACGGCGATCCTTTGTCGCAACTGTCCAGCCATCATCAAACCAATCCACCTCACCCACTCCCGCATTAATCATTGGCTCAATCGCCAAGATCATTCCGGGTCGTAAAATCGGGGATCTGCCGGGCGGTCGATAATTCGGAACTTGTGGCTCCTCATGCAATTTCTTCCCCACCCCGTGGCCGACAAGATCACGAACGACCGTAAAACCAAAACCAGTGACATAATCTTCCACCGAAGCACACAGGTCATTCAAAGGCAAACCGGCACGGGCATGACCAATCGCAATGAAGAGGGACTCCTCGGTCACCGCCAATAAACGCTTCTGCTCTCCATTAATTTTACCAACCGGGACCGTGACCGCATTATCTCCAATCCACCCGTCCAACGTAATACCCACATCAATCTTTACCAAATCACCATCCTCGATTACCCGATCTCCCCCGATTCCGTGAACAACCTCTTCATTCATGGAAATACAAATTTGTCCTGGAAAATTGCGATAACGGTAAAAGGCACTTTTGCAGCCACGCTCTTTCATCTGCTCTAGGGCAAACTGATCAACCTCAAGAGTCGTCTTCCCCGCCTCGATAAAACTTGCGGTAGCTTGTAAGATCTCGCTAGCCATCGCTCCCGCCTCACGCATTTTTTGGATCTCGGCACCCTTCTTAATGATGATCTTTTGTCGCTTGGCCATAATTTTGCAGAAAAAAGGGGGTAGAACGAAACGGATCTAAGGTCAAGAAGCGGACCTTGATTGGTCGTCTCTCATTTCACCTTTCGTCTTGTGCGCATTCAATATACTCGAGAAAAAATGACCACCACAGCTTCAAATCCGCCCCGTTTGACCCCTCACTGGATCTGGATAGCGGCCAAATAATTTGTGATAGTATCGCTTTTCCAATTTCGTAGCTTCAGCCTACATGCGATCCGTCATCTTTCTATTCTTCCTGACTTCCCTGCTCCTCGCGAAGGATCTCGCACAAAGCCCCCAGGTAAAAGCTGCTGATTCTCAGCGCCTTCATCAGCTCTCAACCGATCTCTCCGGCATCGAAACCCTCGAACTCTTCACTGACGACCTCGGCGACAATGCCCATGACTGGGCTGCTTGGGTGAATCCCACCTTCCACACCGCCGAAGGAAAAAAAATCCTCGTCGTTAAAGAAGACATCTCGAATTACAAACAAACGTGGGGTGATCTCGGGATCAACAAAATCGTCAAAGGCCAAGCCATCACCATTGATGGAAAAAAATACAAGCACGGCTTTGGCACGCACGCCAAATCCACCATTCAGCTCAAAGTCCCCGAGGGCGCAGTCCGATTCACAACTCAGGTCGGCCTCGACGACCGCGGCGCCAAAAAAGATGGAAACCCCACAAATGCCTCAGTCCAATTCACCCTCCGCACCCCCAAAGCCCAGACCGAACCCTGGAAGTCCGAACTCTCTCCCGAACTTGTCGACCTCAAGCATTTCAAACTCCCCGCTGACCTCGAAATCTCCATCTGGTCCACCTCCCCGCATTTCTACAACCCGACCAACATCGACATCGACCACGCCGGGCGCATGTGGATTGCCGAAGGAGTCAACTACCGCCGTCATCAC
This sequence comes from uncultured Verrucomicrobiales bacterium, assembly GCA_937930235.1. GTDB lineage: Bacteria > Verrucomicrobiota > Verrucomicrobiia > Verrucomicrobiales > Akkermansiaceae > SW10. The sequence continues at coordinate 9,841 of CALGLJ010000149.1, forward strand.
CAGCGCCGCCCCGAGGGCGACCGCATTACCGTCGTCCAAGACACCGATGGCGATGGCAAAGCCGATACCACTCACACTTTCGTCCAAGAAAAAGCACTTGTCGCCCCCCTCGGAGTCGCGGTTTTTGATAACGTCATCTACGTCTCCCAACCACCCGAACTCCTCGTCTATACCGACGTCAATCGCGACCTCAAATTTGACCCTGCCATCGACAAACGCGAAGTGCTTTTGACTGGTTTCAACGCAAAAAATCACGACCACTCACTCCACTCCGTTACCGGCGGGCCTGATGGTAAGCTCTACTTTAACAACGGAAACTGCGGAGCCGTATTCAAAGACAACTCCGGTAAAAATTTCTACATGGGTGGACCTTATAAAGGAGGCGGCGGTGAATGGCCTGTCGATCACCTCGCCGTTTCCGGGAAGCGCTCTGACGACGGCCATATCTGGACCTCCGGCTTCACAGTCCGGATGAACCCGGATGGTACCAATGTCGAAATCGTCGGCCACGGATACCGGAACTCCTACGAGCAATCTCTCGACTCCTACGGCAACGCCTTCCAAAACGACAACGACGACCCACCCGCCTGCCGAGTCTCTTACATCCTCGAATATGGCTGCGCGGGCTACTTCACCCGTGACGCCAAACTCAGCTACCGCAATGTCAAACGCCCCGGCCAAGACCACGGACGTGCCCATTGGCGTCAAGACGACCCCGGCACCATGGACGTCGGTCACATCTACGGCGGTGGCTCACCCACGGGCGTCACCATGTATGAAAATGGGGCCCTTCCCGAAAGCTACAACGGCGCCTTCTTTTCATGCGAACCTGGAAAAAACACCATCTTTCACTACCACCCCGAACCCCAAGGTGCCACATTTAAGCTCGAACAAAAAAACCTCACCACCACCAACCCCGACAGAAATTACGCGGGCTCCGATTTCGTGGGCGGCAGCTCAAATGCCAGCGATCGTAAAATCCTCTTCCGCCCCTCCGACATCTGTGTCGGCCCTGATGGAGCCATTTACATCTCCGACTGGTATGACCCCCGCGTCGGCGGCCACAGCGACCGCGATAAATCCTGCTCGGGAACCATCTACCGCATCGCTCCCAAAGGCTTCAAACCAAGTATCCCTCAATTCGACCTCACCACCGTTGAGGGAGCGATCACGGCCCTCAAATCTCCCGCCGTCAATACCCGCTTCCTAGGCTTCACCGCCCTCAAAGAAATGGGTGAAAAGGCCCTCCCCGCCGTCACGGAACTTTTAAAAAACAACAACCCCCTGATCGCCGCTCGTGGCATCTGGCTTCTCCCACATCTAGGCGACGCAGGCTTTGAGCAAAACATCAAACTCCTTGATCACGCAGAGGCGAACGTCCGTCTCACCGCCTACCGTGCTCTCCGCCGTGCCGACACCGACATCCTCCCCTTTGCTGGAAAAATGGCGAAAGACCCAGACCCCGGCATCCGCCGCGATGTCGCCCTCTCCCTCCGCGACATCCCCGCACATCAGACTGATCACATCTTCGCCACCCTCGCGCCTCAAGTCGACATTACCGACAAAAACGCCGTTGAAGCCATCGGCCTCGGGGCCGCCAACCAAGAAAACGAAATCTGGCTCGCTCTCAAAGAAGCCATGAAACCTGGCGCTCCCCACGAGTGGTCCGAGCAATTTGCGAAACTCACCTGGCGCCTCTGGCCTGCCGCCGCCGTTACTGATCTCGAAGCCCGTGCCCAGCACCCCGCACTCACTCCTGAGCAACGCGACCTCACCTTAGAGTCTCTCGCTTTCATCGATGACAAATCTGCTGCCGAAGCCACCCTGAATCTTGCCAGCAAAGACCTCCTCAAGAAACAAGCCGCTTACTGGCTCCTCCGGAACGGAAACGGAGAATGGAAAAAATACGGCATTACTGAAGAACTCAAAGAGCGTGGCATCTACGATCCTTCCAAGATCGTCGTGACACCCGTCACCACGCCCAAGCCCGGCAAACCGAAATTTTCGGTCAAAGATGTCCTCAAACTCACGGGGGACGCCTCCAAAGGGAAAATCACCGCCATGCGCTGCGTCATGTGCCACGAATTCAATGGCACAGGCGTCAACTACGGCCCCAATCTCAAAGGATGGGGACAAGGCCAAACCTCCGACGTAATCGCCCGCTCTATCATTGAACCCTCAGCCGACATCGCTCACGGCTATTCCGGTGCCAGAGTCATTCTCAAAAAAGGCGGCCAAGTCCACGGCCTCATCTCAAGTGATGGCGATCCCATCGTCATCACCTCCACGGGAGGCATCACTCAGATGATCCCCCGCAACCGTGTAAAAAATAACAAATCCTACAAGCTCAAGCACTCTCTCATGCTCTCCGCCGACCAAATGGCCCTGACCCCTCAAGACGTGGCCGATGTTGTCGCCTTCTTAAAGGAATACAAGTAACCGAAAGCGAGAATCATTCCTTCAAATCATTTGCAGGTTTGACCCAGCGCAAGCTCTGGCGTAGATCCTATATACTCACTTTACGATTATGCGATTCATTCTCTTTTTATTAGGCATCATTTCACTCACCCTGAGCTCCTGTGGTCTTGTCCGCTCTACCGCGCAGCTTCCAGGGCGCACCATTCAGAGTCTAAGCCGAACCATCGGAATCCGACTCATCACCACGGAAGTGACTCCAAACGATGAGGCCAAGGAAAACACCGAAAAAACTCGCTCAGAATAAAACAAACCTCGCCCCCTCCCAAGACCAATCTCTATGAGTAAAGGTCCGACACACCGCCACCCAACCACCGTTAAATTTCTCTCTCTGCTGTTTCTCTGCCGATTTGCCGGAAGCATCACCTTCTTCATTCTCGCAGGGAACGCTCTGTATTTTCCTGAGGAGAACATTTGGCTCTGGGCGACGGGTGGCTGTGCTCTCATCTGGATTATTCTCAGCTTGATCCACCTTTTGGAAAACTCTCGCTGCTGTTGCTCTGTTTGCACGACCCCTCTTTTTGAAATGTCGCGAAAAAAAGGGCGACGGATCCATGCAAGAACCAAGAGCCTCTTGGGGAGCTATCGCCTCAATCGCAGCCTTTCTGTCCTCTTTAAAAACTACTATCACTGTAACCATTGCGGAGAACGGGTGAGCTGTGCCGCACCCCATGCGCAAGCCCACTCTGCACCCAGCGCTCCAAGTGAGCCTGCCAAGGCACAACGTCCAGAAGATCCCGCCATCCCGCCAAAAGCAACCACGCTCCCGGACCGGCCTAAAATCATCCTCCCCGGTTCATCTCCGCGGGATGCCCGCGGACGGCGGATCGGCTAAAAGCACTCTGCGTCCGCCCTCATGATGCTCCAGACTGAGCCAACGGGCCTGCCGAGGTAAGATCTCAGAATAGAGAGCCGGCCACTCCACCACAACTAAACCACCACGATCAAGGTAATCATCCCACCCAAGATCCAGCAATTCATGCTCGGACTCCACGCGGTAGAAATCAAAGTGGAAGACATCCAACTTGCCCCCACGGTATTCCTGCACCAGCGAGAAGGTCGGGCTCGTTACCGCTCCTTCATAGCCTAAAGATCGGACAATCCCTTGCGTCAGCGTCGTTTTTCCTGCCCCCAAATCACCTAAAAGTGCGATGACATCACCCGCAGCGGCCAGCTCACCCAAACGTGTCCCCAAAGCGAGAGTCGCGGCGCTATTTGGTAAATCGATCGGAAAAGAAAGAGACTTCACACCCGCTTGTTAAAACGAGGTCAAATGAGACACAAGGCTCAGCTTCTCCCCAGAAATTACAAAAACGTAGAATATCTTCACTTTATTTTTCAAAAAAATCTTGCTCATTCCGCACAGTCATGGTGAATTCCCGCCCCGCACGGCGAGAAATTTTCATCGTGCATCCAAACAATTTAGCCACTCATAACTATGGCCTACGCAATTTTCAAAACTGGCGGTAAACAATACCGCGTCCAAGAAGGCGACACAATCAGCGTCGACAAGCTGCCTGTGTCCGCTGACGATGAGATCAACTTCAGCGAGGTTCTTCTCGTAAACAATGGATCTGAGACCAAAGTAGGAGCTCCCGTGCTTGATGGTGCAGGCGTTACGGCTAAAGTCATCGAGCAGCACCGTGGTAAAAAAGGTGTCGCTTTCAAATTCAAGCGCCGCAAAGGATTTCACAAAACCATCGGCTTCCGTCACCACCTCACCAAGCTCCAGATCACTAGCATTAGTGCTTAAACTTTTCACCAAAATTTAGATATGGCTCATAAAAAAGGACAAGGCTCCGTTAAAAACGGACGCGATTCAAACAGCAAACGTCTCGGAGTTAAGAAATTCGGAGGCCAAACTGTCATCGCAGGCAACATTCTCATTCGTCAGCGCGGCACAAAATGGACTCCTGGTGCAAACGTCGGCATGGGGAAAGATCACACTCTCTTCGCCCTCACCGATGGCCAAGTGTTCTTCGACCGCAAGGGCCGCCGCATCAACATTGCGCTTGCGGACTAATCCTACGGGATTCTTTACCCAAAATTAATTTTTCAAAAGGTGAACCCATGTGGTTCGCCTTTTTTGATGCCATGGTCACTGCCTCACTGCCCTAACGTGAGTTTACCCTTCCTATTTCACTGAATCGCTATTCTCTGTTCCGATAGCGAATGACTCTCCAACCATAGCCAAAACAGAAGACAACACCCGTGATCATCCCGGGTAACATTGTATTGAGCAGTTCTGGAGTTCCTGCGAGGACATGCACCATCCAGATGAGAGCGTAGATCATGAGGTAGCTCAGACTACCTGTCCAAAGTAAAGGACGCTGGCTTTTTTCAAATTTGCGCGCCAGCCAAACCACAAGTTCAGCAGCATAGTATGTAGAAACCAAACTAATCGCCCCTTGGGTCAAAGCCACTTGGATCCGGGCAGTCCAACCATACTCCCAATTGACCCACAGCCCCCAGACGATGAATGCGAGAGCAGCTAAAATTGCCATCCAGGCGGAATCATGAGGACGTTTGCCTGAATTGCTCATCTACTTTTGGCAGTGATTCCCTGCCATTCCGGACAGTGGTGAAGGGCTACTCGGTGGTAAAGCAGCTCGCAGGAAGGCCCGCTTCATTGACAAGATTCGCCCCTGCTGGATTCGAAGCCCATGCGTAGCGCACTTTTGCAGGTTCTTTAATCTTGTCATGCCACACGACCACTTTTCCATCTTCAATTGCGGCTTGAGCCCACTGCCATTTGCCATCGGGACCAGCAATTTCAAAGCGTTTCAGAGGCTTTCCATCTTTAGATTTCAGACCGGGAGCGTGATCAAAAGTCACCAGAATTTTTGGCCCTTTCTTCTCCATACTCTGGTAAATTGGACCAGTGAGGGTGATTTCAGCTTTGCCGTAGTCTTTTGCTAACGCCCAGCGTGCCAGGCGCTCCCCCACTTCCTTTTTATTGCCCGGGTGGATGTCACTGGCATCTCCAATATCATTAGTAATCACCATTCCTCCTCGGTGAATCGTCGCCATGGCACGGCGCATTTCATCCTGTACCGTGACCCAGTGACTCTCTACTCCAGGCTGAGAACTTGCCTTGCGGAAATTCGCCAGTTGAACCCAGTAAAACGAAAATTGGCTACCCCAACGTCTCCGCCAATCCTGCACCAGACAGCCGAGGAGCTCCTGATAATGATGCGCCATACCCTGATAGGCATTAGATTCTCCCTGATACCAGATCACTCCGCGGATGCCATAGCCTACCAGCGGAGCGATCATTCCATTGTAAATATTGGAATGCTGTTTGGGATGATCATAGGGAGGCATCGGCTTGCGCGGCCCACGCGGTTTTTTACCCTTCTTATTCTTTTTCCAAAGAGCGAGCTTCTTGCTGAATTTCTCTTTTTTCTGGGCAAATTCTTCTTTCGCTTTCTTGGGATTCCACTTCTTGATCGCAGCCTCCTTGCGCTTCAACAAACTCTTCGCTTCTGGGAGCGCTCGCAGAGCTTCCACACTCGTGAAGGACTCCACTGGCATCCCTCCCCAAGCACATTCGATGATGCCGATCGGAACATTGAGTTCCGCGCGAAGCCGTTTCCCGTAGTAATAGCCGACGGCCGTGAATGATTTTGTCTGCTTCGGATGAGTCACGGCCCAACGTCCCCACCAATTAGGCTGTGGCTTACGGCTTGCCACATTTGCAGAAGTAAAAATGCGTAAAAGCGGATCATTGGCGATCTCAATCTCCTTTTGACCTCCATCACTTCTTTCGACACGCCATTCCATATTTGATTGGCCTGAAGCAAGCCAAACTTCACCAACGACGATATCGCGAAGGACCTTCGTATCTTCTCCACTGACAATCGTTAGCTCACTCCCCTTATCAGTCGCTTTCAGTTCGTGAAAAGTCACTTCCCACTTTCCTTGATCATTTGCTTTGGTGCTCAGCTCTTGATCAGCGAATGATACTTTCACCTCGGCATTTTTATTCGCCCAGCCCCATACCTTGGCCCCTGTCTCTCGCTGAAGAACAGCATGATCTGAGAAAAAGTGTGGAAGATTGATCGTCGCAAATGCTGGTTGGCATATCACTGCGCAAACAAGGTTCAAAATAAGAATAGTTCGATACACGTTCTGAGAATATTAAGTCATTTACGCACGATTAGTTCGTGCTCTTATTCCAAATTGTGGGCAGATCGTCCTCACTTGCCCTTGAGATAGAATAACAGCATAGTAAACGCATGAATTTCACTAGTTTTTTCACATTTTTTTCGCTGTGGCTTTGCCTGAGTGCTAACGCCTCCCCACTTCCTCTCATCCCTTTGCCTGCGGAAGTAAAACTCACCGGAAAATCTTTTCCAATCGGGGTATCAACGACCATCATCACTCCACCCAAGCTTAAAAAAGAGGCCCAAGTGCTCGCTGATGGTTTGAGCGACTCTACTGGCTATCGCCACCAAGTTTATACACGCAAGATCCGAGGGGTGAAACAAGCCATTCATCTGGCTCTGGATCCATCACTGCCTGAGAATCATCATCAGATCTTGATTACGCCGGAAAAAGCTCAAATCTCCGGACATGATGCCGTCGCTCTTTCTCACGGCATTCAGAGCCTGATCCGTATTCTGCCAGAGAAAACGAGAACCCAGAACCGGACCATCCCTTGTCTCGAAATACGAGATCATGCCGGGACCGTCCCCCACCGTGCTCTGCAACTTGACCTCGCCAGCCACCTTTACCCGGTCAAGGACCTGAAAATGCTCATCAACCAACTCGCGCTGCTCAAGATGAACACTATCATTCTCGGTTTCAATAACAGCGGAGGATGGCGCTTGGAAAGCAAACATCACCCCACCCTGACCACGATTGGAGCAAGTCGACCCGCGACAAAAGAAGACGACACAAATGAGGAAACATACGCAGGCCACTATACCCAGGAAGCGATCAAAGAGCTCATCTTACACGCGCAGGCTCGTCATATTCAGGTCATTCCCTCCTTCATTTTTCCAGAACATGCAGAGCCTATTCTCGCTTCATTACCCCATCTTGATTCCATGGATAGTGATTCCGCGAAAATTTTTCTGAATGAAATTTTAGGGGAAGTTGCCGCTCTCTTTCCCTCGAAAGTCATTCATCTCGAAACTTCCCCTGAGTACTTTGAAACCCATTTAAAAACTGCTCTTGAACAACACCAACTCACTCGCCTCGACGATGTAAGCTGGACCACCATTGATCTCGCTCCTTGGCAACATCCGCCCGGTTTGGTCAAAGGGCAGAAAGCTGCTCCTGGTTTGCTCACTCTCGATCAAATCCATGGGATGACTCTCGCTCCCGAATCGCAAGGAATCCGAGCACTCCTCGGAACAGCCTTCGTCCCGAATACCAAGTCGCTTACCTATACTCTCTTCCCGCGCTTGGCCGCAATCGCAGAAATTTCATGGTCTTCATCGACAAAGTACGAAGAATTTCTGAAAAGATGGATCGCTCATACTCCCTACTACCATCAACGAAAAATTGAAATTTGTCCTCCCTATGATCAACCCAAACGCCAAACACTCCACGGTGTGCAAATCGAGACCTCTCTCACCCATGAGAAGGAATTCTGGCCCGAACTCAGTTACGATGGTCGCCATGAAACGTATTTTAAATCCAACCCTCATCTCAAAAAGGATGACTACCTCACCTTCCACTTTCCGGTCGCTTTAACCGGATCGATTGAAATCGCTACTGGTGGAAAACTAGAAAAGGATACAGAACTTCTTGAAGGCATTTTGGAAACCTCAACAGATGGTAAACAGTGGGATAGTCTAACAGAATTTTTTGATGGTTTAATCGCGGTTGATCTTCCGCAAGGGACAAAACATTTGCGTATTCGTTGTTCTCAAGCTCAGGCCCAACCTTTCACTCTTCATGAGCTCAAATTTTCGGAAGCTCCCCTTTTTCCAAACTTTACTGAGACCCGAACTGTTGCGCTCAGTCCTGTCATTCATCTCCCCATTGTCTTTTCCTGCGATTTTTCCAAACACCCAAATCTCACTGAGAAAATCCACTATTTTCGGAATGATTTCTTCACCAATTATAAGAGCATGTGTGAAATTCTAGGGTGTCTTAATGATCAAGACACCCCGCATAGCATCACCTTGCATTTGGAAAAAACAGCGGGAAAACCATTCCTCAATCCTAGGATTTTAGAAGAATCTACTCCTGAAAAAGCACGGGAGCTATTCATTGATTCCTTATTTCATCATCTTTGCGGATATCAAGGTTCCGAGCCTGATTGGTTCCGCACAGGTATTTCTAACTATCTCCAACAAAGATATTTAAACTCCAAAACGATCCTTGGCGACCGCCCTCTTTCTGGGGGTGCGGAGTCTGGTGCTTTCCTCCAATGGTTTGCTGAAAAATATGGTTTAAGCATCCTGACTTATCTCTCGAAAGCATGTCGCACTGGTCAATATCAAGAGAGGCTCTGGCAGATTATTACTCAAAAAACATTGCAAGAGCTTGCATCCGACTACCAAAAAGATCGCCTCGAAAAGAAAAAGTAAGTTAAAAATCTCGCTGTTCAGTTTCAAAATTACGCATATAAAGGCCCTGTGAAAAACAGTTCCATCGCTCTGCTACTCATCCCAAATTTGGTTCTTGCGGAGCCTAAAGTTCCTACGAAAGACATCACCGACATCATTGATCGTGTTCCCGAGGTCACTCTCAACACGAAAAATGCTCAAGACAAAGAGGCTGAAGCAAAAGCTGATGCTGAACCCGAGGAGAAAAAAGAAGAAGCTCCTGAAAAAGTGACCATCCATATCATCGAGAAAGGCGGCACTTTAGGACAAATTTCTGAGAAAGCATATGGCCGAACACGTTACTGGCGTATCTTGAAGCTCTATAATAAATGCGATCCAGGTAAACTGAAAATCGGCCAGACCATCAAAGCGCCCGATCTCCCCTGGCTCTTCGATTCATGTGGATTAAAAGAAAAGTTCCCCACTGTCGTGGACGGCTTTCTTAAAATTCAGGCAGATCTCATCGCAATTGAAGATGCTCAGCCTGATAAAAAATATTCCAAGGAAGCTCTCTCCAAAATCGACAAACTGGGCACCTTAGTCGGTGAACTCTCAGCCACGCTCCAAACTAAGACCAAAGGGGTAAAAACTCCTCCTTACGCGACTCTCAAACAGCTTCGCACTTGCCGCACTCACCTGAATCGCATTGCCGCTCAGAAAAAGTCCGGTGGTTTAAATCTTAATGCCTTGGCTCACGAGCACCTCAGCAACGCTATGGTATATGGAATTCTTTGGGCCGAAGCCGGTTTCAAGTAATCTGCCATCTCTTTTTCATCCCCCTCTCACCAAGAGATTCTCAGCAAAGTATCTTCATCCTGTATCCATGCGCTCGCTCATACTTCTGACTTTTGCTCTGCTGAGCTCCTGTTCTCTTGTCACCACTCCAGTGAAGGTTGTGGGTAAAACTGCCACCACTGCTCTCGACATCACTGGCAAGACCGTAGGAGCTGGAATTGGAGCCATTAGCAAGAGTCCTTCTGATCAGGATTAATTTCTCTTTTCCAGATTGCCCCATGAGACTGTTCGAGGGAATTTATTCCCCATCCTTTAGGGAGAGTGATGTCATTTATTCATTTTCTTCTTCTTCTTCTAAGTGGTAATAACTTCCCCAAATCGCTGTTCCACCAAGTAAACTCTAGTGTTCCACTGCCAGAATAACTCGCGAATAGCACTGGGAAAAAATCTCAATGGTTCACGTAGAATGTGAATTGTCTAACTTAGTCACTTTTATTCGCAGCCTTATTCACAAAGTTACTCCATGTTGTTAGAGAATCTTGAATATGAAGAACAGTGAGGACGAAGCATGGATGATGAAAGCCCTCGCGGAAGGTCGTAGAGGTCTTGGACTCACCGCTCCGAATCCGCCGGTGGGAGCCATTATTGTCAAAGATGGGATTGAGCTCTCACGAGGTTGGCATCAAAAAGCTGGCACCGCTCATGCCGAGCGAGATGCTTTAAAAAAGACCAATCATGCAAGAGGTGCCACAATCTATGTCACATTAGAACCATGTAGCACCGTCGGACGTACCGGCTCATGTTGCTCTGCTTTGATTGAAGCTGGCATCACTCGAGTGGTCTACGGAGCGTGTGATCCAAACCCGGCACACCGAGGCCGGGCGAAAGAAATTCTCGAGAACGCGGAAATTCAGGTAGACCGTGGCATTTGTCGTAAGGCCTGCGAAGAACTCATTCGTCCCTTTGCAAAAGTTCAAACATGCGGTCTCCCTTGGGTCATTGCCAAAACTGCCATGAGCTTAGATGGACGCATCACGAGGCCGCCGGAAGAAAGCCAGTGGTTGACTAGTGAAAAAGCACGAGAAGAAGTGCAGCTTTTACGGGCGGAAGTAGACGCTATTCTAACATCGGGAGAAACGATTCGTCGTGACGATCCCGCGCTTACCTTACGTAGCAAAGCCATTCCCAAGGAAAAATTACAACCGCTACGGGTAGTCATCACTCGCACCGGTCTCGCCCACTCTCGCTATCAAATTTTCCAAGATGGTCAACCAACACGGATCTTCCACGACGTTCCGTTGCGAGAAATATTGAAAGACTTAGTACAAGAAGAAGGCGTTACAAGTTTGCTGCTGGAATGTGGAGGCGAATTGATGGGGGCTTTTCTCGATGAGGGCTTGATTGATGAATTTGTCATCTATTTAGCGCCAATAGTCACTGGTGGACCTTCTCCCGCATTGGGTGGTTCCGGAGCTGAAACTCTCCAGGAAAGACTTCATTTGTTAGATCCTGTCATTCGCAAAATCGGGCCAGACCTTGTCGCTCGTGCCATCATGAGTGATACGACGCGTCCTTTAGTACGATAAATTTAAGAGATAAAATGAAAGAGCCTCTGACTGATCAGAGGCTCCGTTTCAAAATGATGGGTTCTTCACACGGAAGAATGTGAATTTAACTTCACCGACGAGAAGAACGGCGGCTGCTTCTTCGGTAAGAATTTCTGTTGTAAGAGTGACGACTGCCATGATAGCCACGGTAGCTACTGCGACGATGATTGTAGTGAGAACGATATCCATAGCGGCTGCTACGATAATGTCCACGATGCCCACATCGATGAATTGTCGGAACACTATAGTAACGATAAATCGGACGATGGTATCGATTAAATCCGTAGACCACACGCTTAGTACGGATGGCACAACCGCATGAATGGTAACCACTATTGTAAATGCTAGAATGTCCAATGCGTATGCTCGATGCTTGTGCCGTGCTTGGCATGGTAATCCCGCTGGCTAGCAGCCCGACGATGAGAATGAGAATTTTTTTCATAATTGTATTGCGAGTACGATGATTAAACGCTGACGGTATGACGCGATACCTGTATGATGTATTCAAAGTAGAATCAATTCCTGGAAAAATTTCCCATTCCAAAGCGCTCATGCTTTTGTAATGAACTTTTTTGAACGCCTTGGTGTTTAATCAATAACGTAAACTATTACTATGACTGAAAAACCATTTGAAACAGACAATCAGACTGACAATACCAGCGAGACGGTGAAACGTGTCTTTGAAAATATAAGCGAAGCATTTCGTGCTGGTAGTAAGGAGGGCTCTCAAAGAGCTCGTGAAAAAGCTCCGGAATTCAAAACGGCCTTCACTGAGACATTACACGATTTAGCTTATAATCTGGCCTACGGAACGGGCTTTGCAGGAGCCTTTGGACAAGAGATGGTGCCAAAAACTGTCCGTGACGGCTTCGCTAAGGGAGCTGCGGCAGGTAAAGAAGCGAGTAGAAAAGCTCGCAAACGCGCGGCCGAAGCCCTCAACCCTGAACAAGACGGGAAAGAAGTCACCGTGTAAGGTATCACCCGATTGAAGTGATTCCCTCTAGCTTGATCAACGCGGTCAGACGTTGAGAGAGCAGATACGGGCTTGAGAGGACTTCAGTTGTCACTCTTACTCATCATCTTCCGGCACCGGTTGTGCCTTCGGAATAGCTGGGTCTTCGATGATCGGGAGGAGCTCCTCATCAGGATAGATCACTTTCTCCGTATCTTTGATGGCGTCCGCGAGGCTCGCAGTTTCGCTAGCATTGCTATTTTTGTTGATCGCTTGCATCTCGGCAAGAGTCTCCATTTTCTTGCGAGCTTCCACAATTTCTGGATCGGTGCTTGGAATCGGTTCTCCATCGTATTCCGGTCTGAAATATTTTTGCATGACCTCCCCTAGCCCGTGATCTCCGTTAATGAAGTTGCTCAGCGCTTGATTAGAACGCACAAAGAGATCTGGTGGGACGTCCTCTGCCGTCCGCATAGCAGAAAGAATATGGTTTTTTAAATGTTCCTTCTGCTTGCGCATTCCGAAGTGGATTTGATTCTTAAGCTCCTTGTCAGGTTTCTCACGTAAATGAATCTCACGATTGATCGTCTTGAGCTTATTTTGAAGGCTATTGAGTTCGAACTCTGCTTTTTTCATTGTCCGAATGTCATGGATATTTGCAAAAATAGGCTGCAACTCTTCAAAAACTTTCACCACTCGGAGTCCCTCTTGCACAAGAGCGTCACGTTCCACTTCGCGGGCGAGTTCCTCAGCAGTTTTCACTCTTGGAGGGGCTTTCTTTTGACAAGAGACCAGAGAAAGCGCTGTCCAGAGCATAAGTAACCAGATGGTTTGTGGTTTGATCATGAATTCCAAAGAATCGTTCGGTTGGAGTAATGCGTTTATATGAAGTGGCCGGCTAGCAGAATGTCAATTCAATCAGAACACGACTTCAATGTCATCGGCTATTTCGCCCTTTCCGGTAGCGAAGTCACCATTAAAAAAGGAGATTTTTATGAGGAGTAAGTTCAAAATCCCATCAGAAGCAATCTGCATATACCTTGTAGATACAAATATTGCTGCATAAATTGATTGGAACGTGAAATTGCCATGTCAGAGCAGAACATGAGTATTTAAAAAATGATCGATCTCAAAGCTTCTAGGAACAAATATCCTGACTTCTCCTCTCACATCCATGCGTTACTTTCTTCTTCTGACGATTCCAATCTGTCTCACTCTCTTTCTTTGGTCTAAACCCGGAGCTCCCCTGAAATTACCAGATGGCTA
>CALGLJ010000150.1 GCA_937930235.1 uncultured Verrucomicrobiales bacterium
CTGGATGGCGATGGAGAAAGAGCGGGGGATTTCAGTTTCCTCAACGGTACTGCAATTCGAATATCAGGGCTTTTGTGTCAATCTGCTCGATACTCCGGGACACCATGATTTTTCTGAAGATACCTACCGGGTTCTTTCCGCGGTAGATGCCGCGGTGATGGTGATTGATGCGGGAAAGGGGATCGAGCCTCAGACTTTGAAATTGTTCGAAGTCTGTCGACGCCGAGGCGTGCCGATTTTCGTCTTTATTAATAAGATGGATCGCCCCTCACGCCCGCCTCTGGAATTGATTGATGAGTTAGAGGAGGTGCTGAAACTCGCACCCGCTCCCATGAACTGGCCGCTCGGGGACGGGCCTCGTTTTCGTGGAGTCTATGACCGTAAAAAAGATGAGGTGAATCTTTTTGAGAGAACCGCGCACGGAGCGTTTAAAGCTCCTCTGGAAGTTGCTGGGATCGGAGATACTAAGGTGCGCGAGATTCTCGATGACGAACTGTATCAAATTGTCACTCAGGAGATCGAATTACTGGATGGTTTAACCGAGCCTCTGGATCTCAAGCGAGTATTGGCTGGCGAACAAATGCCCATTTATTTCGGAAGCGCGATGAATAACTTCGGTGTTCAAAATCTACTGGAAAGCTTTCTCGAAATGGCTCCTTCTCCAGTTGGCCGGAACAGTGAGCAGGAAATGATCGACCCTCAGCGGGATCATTTTTCAGGTTTCGTCTTTAAAATTCAGGCCAATATGAATCCTCGACACCGGGATCGGGCCGTCTTTGTGAGAATTGTCTCCGGGGTGTTTCAACGCGACATGCAGGTCATCGATCAACGTTCTGGCAAAAAAGTCAGGCTGGCGAATGCGCAGAAACTCTTTGGGCAAGATCGAGAAACACTCGATACGGCATACGCTGGAGACATCCTGGCCTTAGTGGGGAATTATAACTTCCTCATCGGCGACACACTCACGAGCGATTCCAAAATCGTTTACCAAGAAATGCCTCGATTCACTCCGGAATGTTTCGCCTATATCCTCAATACCGATACCGCCAATATCAAGCGCTACCGGTCAGGCATGGAGCAATTAATGAAAGAAGGAGTCGCCCAAGCTTACGATGTTCACGGAAGCGCACAACGGGTTCCTTTGTTAGGCGCGGTCGGTCCACTCCAGTTTGAGGTATTACAGGCGCGCTTACGCTCAGAATATCAAGTCGAGACCCGTCTTGAAACTCCGCCCTGGACCGTGGTGCAGTGGTTTCATGAGAAAGAGCCGGATCAGACCAGAAGTGAGAGGCTTCCGCCCCGAGTGGATCTCCCGTCGGGCGCATCCATTGCTCAAGATCAAGATGGGCAGTGGGTTGTATTGCTGCCAGTGAAATATCTACTCAGAATTCTCCATGATCGAAATGAACATCTCGTATTTCGCGATCACGCTGGCGACTAAATCGGCCAAGTTGTTGTGATGCTGCTTTTACTGCATTTGAGAAATGAAGCGATTGGCTTCTTCGATTGAGCGTTCCATATCGCGAATCAATCGTGCGACATCGATTTTGATTTGGGTAACCCGAGTCTCAAGAGTGTTGATCGCTTTCGCGTTGAGATTGTGCTTTAGGAAAAGCGTTTGGTCTCGGAATTTTTTAAGGACCGGGTTCAGCTTTGACTCTGCGTTACGCATCGCGAGGGAGAGCTCGTCAAAGCGCTCCTCGGATGCCTCGTATCGCTGGCGGGAAGATGCTGCGAGCTCAGGGTCGCTGAATTCTTTGATTTCCTTTTTCCACTCCTTAAAGAGAGCCTTTCCGGTGCGAGCAACGGAGTCATTCTTGGATCTGACCTCATTGGCGCGGGACTCGGAACGGGCATAAGCCTTTTCCACCTTCCGATACATCGCCTCCAGATCGCCCCCTTGGTAATTCGAGACCGCGATGAATTCATCAAGAGCGGAAGCAAATTGATCTTTCGCTTTCTCCTGAGAGATTTTCGCTCCTTTCACGCGCTTAACCAAAATATGGCGTTTTTCATACCCCAACTTATCCATGGCCGCGTAGTAGGCCGTGGAGCAAGAAGCGAGAAGCAGCAGAGCAAAAAGAGCGGGAAAATGTTTCATGTGAAATAGGTTTTACCGTCCTAAAATCGGAAGGGGAGAAATTTTTTGACCTCTCATCCTTTTTCGACCTCAGACTTCTTCTCGTTATCGCTCATGCGCAATGCGCAATCAATGAACATCGCAGAATCAAAGCCTTGTGGTTACGGGGGATTTTCAAACTGGACCACTACCATTAAATTCCGCATTACATATATTGTGTGAAGTTATTGGCACTTGGATGTCCAATAGCGGTGATACACTGGGAAACTCCGTCCCAGTTCTTCGGCGCAGCGCATCAAAGAATATCGCAGAGAAATTACGCAAAGCGGGATATCCTAATCAGCCCATGCTTAAACTTGGCGCAATACGCGCCATTGAGTGGTTTTGATTCAGGAATGCGTTTCCGTTATTCCTTTTCGCTTCCAGGAGCTGGTTTGGGTCTTGGAGCTGTTTCTGGTTTTTGCCAGTCGTCCGAAGAGTCATTGAATTGAAATTGAAATTTTGGGCCGCTGCCATCGATTCCAAGGCTTTGGATTCGTTCACGCAATTCTTCCGGGACATTATTTTTTTCCTCTTCGGAATTATATGGGCCTTCGAAAAGCAAATTTCCTTGGGCGTCATGAATTTTGAGCTGCTTCTTACCGCCTTCTTCATGGACTTCGATTTTCCCAAGACTGTCCTGGAAAGTCATTGATCCTCGTGAACTAGAATGGAGTCCTAAGTTGAGGTTTCCGCCTTGCTGCATTTCTTTCAGGAGATCACCCAAATGCAGTTGCATATCCTGGTGCTGGAGATTGAGGCCGCGACCAAATCCTGCGCCGTTTCCGTTAAATTTCTCCATCAGTCGCAAAATATCTTCATCTAATGAGAGTGCCATATCTTGCAACTGAAGTGGCGGAATCCGTCGAGGCTGGATGCCTCGGCGGGCCTGATCCCAAGGAGATTCTTGCGGATGAATTTGGACTGTCTCTTCCCGTTTTCCGAGAGTGACTTTTTTCTCGATGAGGCGGCCTTTGTGATACCAGCTCATCATGACTTCGTCGCCCACTTGATGATTGAAAATTTGATCTCTGAGGTCGTTTTGGGAGTAAATTTGGGTGCCATTGATTGCAGTGACGATGTCTCCGCGTTTCATTCCGATTCCCGAAGCTGGGCTATCAGGGCGGACTTCGCTGAGCTGAATGCCGCCCTCAATTTCAAGGTGCCAGGCTAAATTTTCGTCTAAGGGGGTTCCACCAATTCCAAGCCACGCGCGCTCTTCTACCTGAGTGGGCGTATCTTGTTCTCTTATGTCAGTCGTTTTTTTCTGAGGTTCAACAGGTTCAGCCCGAGGAACGTTCTGATCAATCGTTGCTGGTCGCTCGATGGCATTTAAAGTCAGTCCACTCCCGAGCAAGACGGTCAGTCCGAAGGAGGAAATATTCATCATTGGTTTTGTTTTCATCAGGAAATAAGCGTCAGAGGTTAAGAATTTTTTTAAAAAATCAATCAACGGTCAGAGGTGAGAGAAACAATTGAGTGCGAGGAGCTTGCACCGTAATTGTTTCTCCACGGGCATTTTTAAATTTGAATTTATTATTCACTTTGAGTTCCACGCATCGGAGAACTTGTCCGTCTTGAGTTCTGAGTAAGCCTCGTTCTGTCGCTCCCACAAAGTCCGCTTGAGAATGACGTGGCCGGAAGGTGTACGATGCGGGCCGGATATTAGGATCTTGCACGCTCGTTCCGACGATGTTCTTTTCCGAAGGCGACAGCATGATGGCTTCGTTTCTCACGATATCGGGAGAATGTGCTTCCGGGCGTTCTCCGGTGAGAAAGGCCATGGCCACTCCGAGAATTGCAACAGCGGCAGCGGACTTCCAGCCCAACCAATGTGAGGACGATGGTTTGTTGACCTGTTCTTGATTGAGGGCGACGACTTTTTCTTCGAGTGGGACCGATTCGTGCCAGCGCGACATCGCGTGATCCAAGCGTAAAATGAGTTCCGAGCTAATGGGACAAGGGTCGAGCTCGGAAAGTTTCAGTGAGATGTCGAGTTCTTCTTCCGAGGAGATGTCTGGAGATTCCTCGATCTCGTCAGCCTGTGACATCGCATGATCTAGGCGAGCGAGTAGGTCCGCAGAAAGGGGTTGCGGTTCGAGCTCGGTTAAAATTTCTTCGATATTTTGAATGTCAGAGTTCATAAGCATGGGGTGTTGCTGATCAGATATCTCCATTCAACCGGGATGTGGTGAGGTGTTTTTTGAGTGCTTCAATACCGTAGCGATACCGTGAAGCGGCGGTGTTGAGAGAAATTTCGAGGGTTTCTCCGATTTCGGCAAAAGTTTGTTCCCCCCAGAGTTTCATGGTGATCACTTCGGAGAATTTTTGAGGAAGCAACTTGAGACCTTCGGCGAGGATGCGCTTGGTTTCATCTTGGCTTTCGGTGAGTTCAAATAGAGGCATGTCATTGTATTTCCCAAGGCCTTTTTCGTCTGCGATCACCGTTTCTTCACGTCGCTTACGACGGTCATTTTTACGCCCTAAGTCGATCGCTTCGCGTCGAATCTGAGTGTAAGTGAATGCGAGCCAAGCCTCTTGTCCTCCGATAAAAGTCCCCTCTTCTACTTTCCTTGCTAATTTGACCAATGCTTCTTGCAGGACATCTTCCGCATCCGCAAGAGAGCGGGTTTGTTGGCGGGTGAAAAGGAGGAGCTTGGATCCGTGTTCATTCAGCCATGACCTCCAGCGGGACATGGGCGCCGAGGTGACAGAAGGTGTTGTCGCGGGAGCTTTTGCAGTATTCACAATGAGTGTTTAGGGTTACAACTTATTCATACAGCGTCATCAGGATTGTTTCTTGTGTAATAAATTAGAATATATTTTCGAAAATTCAAGTCCCTGAATTTGAGTGGTTAGCGTGATGTCATGGCGCTAGGAAGGAGGCGACTGACGAGTTTTCTCAAGGTGAGACCCTGGATCGCAATGGAGAAGATCACGACGAGGTAAGTGGCCACGAGAATCGCTTGGCGAGCGCTTTCATCAAGACCCGTCTTGGGCAGCGCGAGAGCAAGAGCGACGGAGATCCCTCCGCGCAGACCACCCCAGGTTAAGATGCGGATCACTCCGGGCGAGAATTCTTGTTTTCTCCTGAGAACAAAGACGGGAACACTCACTGCGGCAAATCTCGATGCGAGCACGACAACGATGAGAATGAGTCCTGCGGAGAGTGCTTCCCCACTCCAGTTGAGCACGAAGATTTCCAATCCTAGCAGAAGGAAGAGCAGCGCATTGAGCACCTCATCCACCAGCTCCCAAAAGAGATCCAAGTGCTCGCGGGTGGTATCACTCATGGCCATGGTGCGCCCTTGATTGCCAATCATGAGGCCCGCAACAACCATCGCGAGGGGGCCGCTCATGTGCATCGCACTCGCAAGACGATAACCGCCGGTGACTAGGGCGAGGGTGATGAGGATTTCGACTTGATAGTTATCGATGCTCTTCAGCATGCGGTAGGCGAGATAGCCGAGGCCGCCTCCGAGGAGAACTCCCCCACCCACTTCTTCAAGAAAGAGAAGTCCGATCCCGCCTGCGCTGGCGTCTCCGGTCCCCATCGCGAGTCCTACGAGGACGAGGTAAACGACCACTCCCACTCCGTCATTAAAAAGAGATTCTCCCGTGATTTTAGTTTCGAGAGATTTCGGGACTCCGGCCTTTTTCAGAATTCCTAAAACGGCGACCGGATCCGTTGGAGAAATCAGAGAGCCAAAGACGAGGCACCAGAGGAAAGGTACTTGCAGACCACAGAGTTGAAAGATGTAGAACGATGCTCCTCCCACCAGAAAGGTCGAGAGGATGAGGCCGACACTGGCAAGAATGGCCACGACCCATTTCTGGTCTTTGAGATCACCGAGGTTCACATGGAGAGCGCCGGCAAAGAGGAGGTAACTCAGCATGACCTCCATCACGGTTTCATTGAAATCAATCTGTGAGACAAAGGAATGCGCGGTGGCCTCCATCGTGGGCCATTGATCCCCTAACAAAAGAAGTAAGAGGCTGAGAATCAGCCCGATCAACATGATCCCAATACTTGTGGGAAGCTTAAAGACGCGATGGTTAATATAACCAAAAACCGCGGCTAAAGTGAGGAGAATGGCTGAAGTATCCAATAAAGTCACAAAGAAGAGACTAACAGCCTGTCGCCATCCCGCAACAGTAAGGAATGAGGCAATTCCGCGCGATCCTCTGAGGGTGAAGATTTATCCGTCACCGCGCCTCATCTGAAAAGGAGCGCTCTCGATCACCGCCAAGACGAGCTCTTTGAGAGTTCCGCCATTCGCTTTCATCTGTTCGACCAAGAGATCAATGGTCGCCGCATCATAATATTCGACTCCGCGACCAATCGCGTAAGTGAGAATTTTTTCCGCTAAGCAGCGGAAGAAGTCATCCTGCCGCTCGGTGGCGAGAATCTCTTTCAGGGCGGCCACGTTATGAAATTTCTCTCCGGTGACCAGCTCACCAGCGCTGTCGATTTTTTGACCTCGGTCATCGGTTCGGAATTGCCCAATGGCATTAAAATTTTCCAGCCCTAAGCCGATGGGGTCCATGCGGGCATGGCAGCCGATGCAGCTCGGTTTTTCTCGATGAATCTGCATCATTTGTCGCATCGTCTGGGGACCTTTTGCTCCATGAGTGGCTTCTTCCAGCTCCGGAATATTCGGGGGTGCAGGTGGTGCCGGAGTTCCCAGGATTTGATCTAATACGAAGAGCCCTCTCTTCACCGGTGAAGTTCTGGTGGGGTTTGATGTGATGACTAAAAAGGTCCCTTGCGTTAGCACTCCTCCACGTTCTGGGTGTTCCGTGAGATCGACGAGGCGATGTTCACTCCCTTTGACATCGTTGATACCATAAAATTTAGCCAACCGCTCGTTCAGGAAGCTATAGCGGGCATTGATAAGTTCAACGGCTGGCCGGGCTCGCTTGAGGATGAAATCAAAGAACATTTCCGTTTCCCTCTGCATGTCCTCACGCAAAAGATCATTGAAGATTCGCCTGGCCTGCTGTCTATCCCGAGTGTGAAGAATGCGCCAAGGATCAATCGGCCAATGCTTGATATCACGAGATTGGAGCCATTGACCAACAAAGTGGTTGGTGAAGCGATATCCTTTCGGGTCAGCCAACATACGATTGACTTGCGAGCGAATATTTTGCCGTAGCTCTTTTCGATAAGCGAGACTGAGAAGTTCATCGTCTGGAACTGAACTCCAAAGAAAGAAAGAGAGACGTGAGGCTAGAGCATACTCATCAAGTTGAATTCTTTTTCCGGGGTTATTTGGCTCAGCCTGAATCTCGGCGCGAAAGAGGAAACGCGGGGAGGCTAGCACGGCGGTGATTGCTTGCTTTAATCCATCTTCAAATGTTTTCCCGGGTGACTTGTCAGTCTCCATTACGATGGTGACCAGTCGCTGAATGGTGCCCGGATCAAGTGGTCGACGAAAGGCGCGGCTGACAAAGCTGCGCATGATTTTGCGCGCGTATTGCTCTCGCTTTTCAAGATCTTTTGGCGCCGCCCCATCGACCATGATCATCTGGTATCCTTTCGGATACTCGACGTAGCTTTCATCGAGCGGCCCTTTGATTTGGAGTTTTTGAATGAACAAATATTGCTCTTCTTGATTCTCGCCCACGGGTTCCCGAGGAGTAATTTTCACCTTCGCTTCGATCTCACCTTTTGAGAGGAAATGTTTCCCGGAGAGACGAATGGTTTCTTGTTGATCCCAGCCGACGGTTCGTTCGGCAATTTTCTTCTCCCCCAGAAAGAGTTCGATGTGAGCGGTCTGATCAGTGGCCTGTTTTGCTCCTCTAACGCTGTAGTTGAAATGAACCTCATACTCCCCTTTTGCGGGAGCGCTGAGGAAGGCTCTCACCATCCGCTCTTGATTAAAGGCTAACCAATCCGAGGCATGTTTTTCCTCTCCTGCTTCCCGGAATTGCTTTCCTGAAATGGTCCGCTCTGGGATATGGGAGGTCGCATCACGTGGCAGCGCTTGATTGGCGATTTGGGAAGCGGCTTCGAGATACTTCTCCATGTGTAAGGGCGAGATGCTCAAAACATCTCCGATGGTATCAAAGCCATAGCCAGTATCATCAGGAGGAAAATTTTCCCACGTGTTATAGCGAACTCCCAATAAATCTTCTATTGCGTGAAAGTATTCCTGCCGATTGAGCCTCCGAATAGTCACCCGGCCAGGATCAGGATTTTCGGGATTGATCTTGAAGACTTCTTTTTCAATCCACTGGAGGAGCTCCTTTTTTTCGCCCAGCGCAAGTTGATCCTTCTCTGAGGGAGGCATGATTTGCGAGCGGATGTTTCGCCAAACGGCGACCCAGTGGTCGATATTATTGAGGTGGGCGGAGAGGTCTTTGAATTCGTCCATCGAGAACTCCCCTTTCGCACTCCCATCGCCATGGCAATCGAAACAATATGCCTCCAAGAGAGGCTTCGCAGTCTTTTCGTAACTTACTGAGACATCTGCTCGCAACCACCCTGAAATTAGGATCAGTAAAACCAAGGGAACTCTCATTCCTGTCCTGATACGTGCCTATGAGTGAGAACTTTCGGAGAAAGGAGTGATCGCATTTAACTGATTCAGCGAATGGCCTGGCAAACGGCTGGAAATAATTCCTTTTTTCGCGAGACGACCCCATTGGCGGACCATTCATTTTCGTTCACTCGCTCAAATGACAATTTACCCAAAATTCGAGCGTCCCCGACTCCCAGTAAGATACTATTGTGGAGCCGAATATCGGTGATCATCAAGATCGCGATCGCGTGATCCCCTCTTTCGCGCACATTTTCTAATTCGCGAATCAGCTCTTCTTTACGCTGATTCAGTCCTTTGAAGCTGACTTCTTCCACTTGAGAAAGGGAGACGGTGATGCCCTCTTCCACAAATTCCTTACGATCAGTTCCGACAATGGCCCGAGCATCGGCATGCAGAAGAAGAGATCCCGAGGCGAAAAATTCTTCCGCAAATTTGTCGGGCTCCACTCCCGCAAGGTCTGATAACCAACTCAAAATCTCTCGATCAATATTGGTGGTGGTGGGTCCGGTTAAATTCAGCGTGTCGGAAATCATTCCCGCGCAAAGACACAGCGCCACGGCAGGATCAGGCTCGATGTTCTGCACTCGGAATCTCCAAGCGACAATCGTAGAAGAACTCCCGACAGGTTCATTGATAAATCGCACGGGATCTCTCGTGACGAGATCACCTGAAAGCCGGTGATGATCGAGAATTTCCATCACCTTCGCTTCATCGACTCCTTTCACTGCTTGGGAAAATTCATTGTGATCCACCAGGGAGAGCCGAATTCTTGGAGGATCGACGAGATCGGATTTGGAGAAGACTCCCATCATGCGCTGAGTCCCCGCTTCTACTACGGGAAAGAGCTCTTGCGCGAGGGACGCCACTTTTCGAGAAAATTGACTCACCACTTCATTGGATGAGAAAAATTCAAAATCATCTTTGAGGATATTACGAACCTTCCGGGCACAAAGAGCGAGCTTCACACTCGTTGCGGTATCGTGAGGGCAACACAAGATCACCATTCCCTGTGCTTTTGCCTTCTCCGCCAGCTTGGGATCGATCTGATAGTCTCCCGTCACTAAAAGGGCGCGGACTTTAAAATCGACCGCGTATTGGTGCACCGCTGGTCGGTCCCCACAAATCACCATGTAGTCTTGGACATTTCCTTCATCTTGAGCCGTTTGAAGGCGCTGCCGCACCGTCGCCTGACTTGAAGCACCGACCATCATGATGAGGTCTTCTTCTTCGCTCGGTGGGGTGTCGCCCATCGAGGCATCTGCTCCGATGGTCGCCGCGATATTTTGTAAACTTGCGTGAAGGAGCTTCACGTTTCCTCCATCCGTAGCAGGTGGGAGAAGGAGTTGTAACAAATCCAAGAACCGTAACAATCCTTTGACTTCTCCTCCGTTGTTCACCACCGGAACTGAACGCACCTCATGATCGACCATGAGTTTATAAGCCATGAGAAAGGTGTCATCTTCCCGAACGGCAGCCACATTTTTTCGACTGATCGAGCCTGCCGTAGGGCGGACATCATCGATCAAGGGAGGAGCATCGAGACCTGCTTTTTGCAGAATGATTTTGACCCGAGGAGGAAGCTCGCCACAGCGGACTGCAATGGCTTCCTCATTTCCTAACGCCCGGAGATATGCCGCATGGCCGATCGCAGAACAAATTGCATCAGCATCCGGATTTTTATGTCCAATGACGTACCAAGGAAGTCTCATTTACCTAATTAATAACCCCGCCACACGGTCAGCGAACATCCTAAAATGACCAGACCAAGGATCAAGCCGGTGAGAGAAGCGATTTTCCATCGCTTGGCATCGGCACTGATCCAACGCGCGCCATCTCGAAAAAGATATGGCATTCCAACAAAATAGAGCCCTTTGATGATCATGATATAAGCGGTGATGGGCATTAATATCCGCAAGGGAGCATCTTTGAGAAATGAGGAATAGAGAATCGGAGCAGCTGCCATGAGAAGGCAAAGTCCCAAGCCTCTCACAAACAAGAATTCCTTCACACAAACGATCATTCCCACTGCTGCCAAAGGCACTCCTAGCTGGAGATAGGGTTTCATGTTAGAAAATTCCCCCAAGGGCATACTCCACTTACCTAGGATGGAAGTGGATGGCGCGACGAGCAGCCAGAACCAGCCCATTCCGAGGGCCATGGTATAAATCCCAGCCTGATAGTGACGGGCTAATTTGTTCGCCCAAACCTTCGCTGGTTCGGGTTTCAGAAACATTACCCCATACAATGCTGTGAGAACGAGCCCGAGGATTGCCCCGGTGGTCGTCATGGAAAGTTCTTGGTAAGGATGTGGCCCACCTGTCATGTGGATGGGAGGCTATGCCAGAGTCCCGATGGGTAAAGCGTAAAGGAGATTACTTGGCTCACATTTTTCGTTTTTTACTATTCAAGAACGAGATTGGTCCGAATTTTCACTTTTGTTCCCTCTCCGGCCACGGTCTGGAGCTTCTCCAAAATCTCTTTTTCTGGGACGGAGGCGCTTTCTATTAAAATTTCGTATCCTCCTCCGGTCATTTTTGTCACAGATTGTATTTTAACCCCTTCGGGAAGAGTCTCTTTCATTTTCTTCTCAATGGCAGCGCTGCGAGAGAGGGTGGAAAAAAGAACCGAACTCAAGGGCACAACCAAGCCTGCACAAATTAAGACGAGAGAGATCATTCCCCGTCTCGCCCACTCCCCGCTTCGATGTTTCCCACGAATGCCCGCGAGATAGAAATTGATCCCAGCTCCGAGCACCACGGCCACAACATTGGTTCCGAATAGTAAGGCTGCACCCCGCGCAATAGAGGTCGCGCCAAGCGCCGAGCAAATCCCCACGGTAGCAATCGGCGGAACCAGAGCAGCCGCGATGGCGACTCCTGCAAGGGCACCACTCAGCTTAGGACGAGCAACGCAATAGGAAGCCGCAATCCCAGAAACCAAAGCCACTCCTAAATCGAGGACATTAGGATTCCCACGCATTTCGAGCTGTGCGGTGACCCCTAGTTGCAAAAAACGCGCTAACAAGCCCATGCCAAAACCTAAAACAAGCGCGAGGATAAATCCTCTCACCACGGCACCAACCGCCCGCTGGCACAGAGGCCAATTTCCCTGAACCAAGGCCAGTCCACTGCCAATGAGCGGCATCATGAGAGGCGCTACTAACATGGCTCCGATCACGACTGCTCCCGAGTTAACGAGAAGACCCATTCCGGCAATCAAGGTCGCCATCCCCATCAGGGCGGCGAAGTCAAAGCTCCAACGGGATTTGGATTCGATCTCATCGAAAAGTGCGAGCCGTTCGTCACGCTGGAGTTGAGGGAGCTTGACCTCAATGAGATTCGCAAACATCGATCGCAAACGATGACCAGTCGACTTTTCCGCACGAATCACCCCCGAGGTGATCGAGCTTCCTCGGTCTAAGAGGCGATCCGGCAGCGAACCAAAAAGCTTCCGTCGGAGTGTTCCTGCACTTGCCGCTCCCACAATGAGCATGGCATATTCTCCACTTTTTAACTCTTCCCGGAGAAGGTCGATGAAGTGATCGCCCAGAATGATTTTATGACCAATTTGTTCAAAAGGGATTCCGGCTTTCTTGGCAATTTTGATGAGATGACGTCTCCCGACTTCTTCTGAGAGTTCGTCATTATCCGGTCTCACTTGAAAGGCCACGGTGCCGGAACCTGCAATGCGGTGGGCCAGTTTCAATGCTCTACGAGAGTGATACCCACCAGCACAGGGGACGAGAATTTTAAAATCCTCTTGCGGAAGAGCATCGGCGACGCGCACCACCATGACCTGACAGACTGCTTGTTCGAAGATTTTGACTGAAAATTTACGTTTCGGATCATCCGTCGCTTCATTCATTCTCTTCCCCACAATGAGCAAGGGAGGCGCTTCGGCAGCCGCCAACTTTAAAACGTCTTCCGGGGGCACTTCCCGACATCCTTCGGTCGGACGCAGCGCCCACAATTCAAGCTCTTCATCCATCGAAGAGGCGATTTTTCCCCCCAGTTTTCTCAGGGGATCCAATTCCTCATCGTCTCGTATGATTACACAAATCGCCATTAGCTTCGTCCGAATTTTCGTTCAAGTTCCTGAAAAGAAATCTGCACCAAAACCGGTCGCCCGGCAGGATCGCAGTAGGGCAAATCACAAGCGAAAAGCCTCCCGAGCAAGGGTTCGATTTCTCCAATATTCCACTGAATCTGACGAGAACCTGCGCAAGCGACTTTTGCCGCAAAGCCCTCATATGCCAGCCTTTGGACTCGCCCCACGCCTTCTCGCTCGATGATGCCATCCACTAGCTCCACCAAGAAAGCGCGAGTCTCTTTCACTTCCAGAAACGATGGAATTCCCCCTACCTGTACCGTCTGTCCGCCGAAAGATTCCAGGGTGAAACCAGCATCTTCAAAGTGTTTTTGATGACGCATCAGAAGATCCACATCACGAGCATCCAGCTCTAACAACACCGGCACAAGAAGTCCTTGTGCTTCGAGGTCTTCTTCTTTCAGTAACAGTTTTTCGTAAATGATGCGCTCGTGCGCACTGCTTGGTTCTAACAAGACAAGTCCTTCCTCTCCTTCTAACAGAACATAACGATGCGAGAGCGCGCCGATGACGCGGAACTGCGGCGCTGGCGCGATTGATTTCTCCGTTACGGGAAGAGTTTCTTGCGTTTCCGCTCTCCATCTTGGAGGTGATTTTATGACGGTTGAAGCAGGATTTTGGTGAGGTGCATTCTCGTTACTTTCTTGCAGCTCAGGGGAAATGGTTGCGCTGGCGGGGTCCCCCTTTTCTCCCACGGATGGAGAATGTGTGGGAATCATTTCGGGAGAATATTCAGGCTCCTTCGGCTTCATCGCTTGTTCCACGGCATCCATGATCGCGATGCGGATCTGCGCCCCATCGCGGAATCTCACTTCCTTCTTCGCGGGGTGGACATTCACATCCACTAAGCTCGGATCCATCGACAGCCATAACCAGGCAGCCGGTTGGAATCCTTCGGGTAAGGCTCCCTTAAACGCTTCCCGCAGAGCTCGGGAAATGACAGAATCTTCCACCGGACGCCCATTGAGAAAAACATACTGCTGCTTTCTACCCCGGCGAGCGTACGAGGCTGGCAAGAGCGCTCCTTCCACTTTGATTCCACGGTGTTCCCATCGTGGAATTTCAATTAAATCACGCCCCGATTCCGCTCCCGCAACGGCTTCAATTCGCACGCGTCGATCATGAGTCGCAGGAAGATCCAAGACCACCCGGCCATCTTTGCGGAGGACCCAACCAATCTCAGGAGTCGATAGCGCATGAAGCCGCACCTGATGGTCCACGTGAGCCGCTTCGGTCGTTTCTGCTTTGAGAAATTTTTTCCGAGCTGGAACATTGAAGAAGAGATCTCTCACTTCGATGCTCGTCCCGACCGGGCAGCCTACCGCCTTAGGGTCATGCACCGTTCCCCCATCGACTCGCACTTCGGTTCCTTCCACCGTTTCAGCCTCCCGGCTCAGCATGGTGAAGCGTGATACACTCGCGATACTGGGAAGGGCTTCTCCACGAAACCCCAAGGTCAGAATGCCATTGAGATCGTCAGAACTCCTCAGTTTACTAGTGGCGTGACGTTGCAGGGATCTTGCCGCATCACCGGGACTCATCCCACAGCCATCATCGCGGACCCTCATGAGAGCAATGCCTCCTCGTTGGATCTCGACTTCGATCTTCCGGGCTCCGGCATCGACGCTGTTTTCGATTAATTCTTTGATGACACTAGCCGGGCGCTCGATCACTTCCCCAGCAGCCACTTGGCTCGCGAGAGTTTCGGACATGACCTCGATGACAGGCATGAGAGAACTTTACCTTTTCTCCCAAGGTGGTCAGCTCCAAAAAAAAAGATCATTCCCCGAGATTAACCGATGTCAAAGGAGCGACTTATCCTGAAAGTCGCGGATCCAAATCCAGATCTTCAATTTCCTGGAAGGTGATTTCCTGAAAATCAGGATGATTCGGATTTAAAAGATAGTTTCTCGAATGATTTAAAACTGCCGAGGGAACAGAGAGCACCGCCGAAATTTGATTCACAAACCAATCATCTCCGATGAAGCGAGTCTCCAACTGGTGAGGAAAGCTCCGCCAATTCTCCGGCATAGTATAAACATCTTCCACTTGCACCACGAATGACTCCCCCACTGTTCCCGAAGCACACACCCAGTTCTTAGCGAAAACGGGGATCGGGCCATACCAGCAACTCAGCTCCAGTAGTGCCAGAGAGACAGATTCCGCAGTGTAAATGATCCCGGTGCCCAAGCTATTCCAGCGACCTTGAGATTTGGCAGCCGGATTCCAAAAGGTCTCCTGATACTTTTTCTTCTGAATCCGGTGGAACTCGATCATCTGATGACCTTCAGATTAGGAATAAACTCCTTCACGCATCGCTTCGAGTTGATTCAGGACAATCCCAGTCCCGGGCTCCCCCATGGCCAATAAATGCGGACTCTCCCCTCCAAGCGCAGGGTTTGGTGATTTGAACCAGAGACGCACGGAATCAAGGTCATCCAATACATCAAGCGCAATGGCATAGAGGCGAGCCAAAACAAAGACCCGGTCATAGACCGATTTCGAGACTTCATCTTTGTAGAATTTCCGTTCCCAAGAACTCTTCGAGAGCCCAATCGCCTCGCTGAATTCTTCCGTGGAATAGTTAAAGGCGTATTTTAAAAAAACGAGTCCATGCCAGAAATAGCGCAGCTGGATCTTTGCGCTCTTGGATCTTGCGAGAATGAAGAAGTCCGCCGGACTCATGCTGATCTCAGGAAAGAGTTTTTCAAATTCCGTTTCTGCCGCGACCTTTGCGGCGTTATTGCCACGGAAAATCCCTCCTCCAAAATAGATTGGGACATCGACAGGAAGCCGTTTGGCGATTTTCTTAGAAATCCTAGTTTCGCGTGAAACAATTTGACTCTCCGCTCTCATTTCAAATGAAGGTATCATTACCATCATTTGGCGTCAAGTCTTTTCAATCTCTCGGAAAATCTCTACCATTTCGTGAAAGACTCCGGCATCAAAGTTCGCCTCTTCGGTTTTCGTTTGTTGGCTGATCCAGCGGTGAATTTTATTTCGTCGATCACGGGTCAGGCCGCGAACAAACCCTGCATCTTTCTCTTGTCGTTCGACCAAGGCTTCATCTCGTCGTCCATGGGAACGTGAAATAATTTCCCGGTAGTGATGTAAAAAGCGATCCAAGAGGATCCACGCAAAATTGTCATTTTCAGGTGGTCCGACATAGAGCGCTTTACTGCTCTGACCGGCGAGACTCACTCCGCCCGCATCGACCTTGAGTTCAGGAAGGCTATCTCCCTTAAAGAAGGCTCCCGCCGCTCCTCCGAGAGCGCCGAAGAGCGTTCCCAGTCCATGTGTCAATCCTGCGCTTCCGAGATCGACAGCCGCTCCGGCCACTCCGCCAGCCACTCCCCCGGCAATGGTGATTTGTGATCGAGAGAGGCCCCATTTTTGCCAAGTTTCCTCAGAACTCAGATCAACCCCGGTGAAGTGTTCATCACTGAGATCGACTTTCAAAAGCTTGTGGCGATAGACTTTTAACAATTTCTGATACGCTTTCTTTTCGAATTTTCCGATGCTTGCGTAGTAGTTCTTTGTCAGTTCTTCTTTCTTTCGTTCTTTTCGATGCTCCAGCTCTTCTTCCTTTTCATCGAGCTGGACAGACTCCCGGTGTGACATCGCACGCGAGAGGAAATCCATTAAAATCTCTGCGCTTTCTTCGCGCCGTTGGATCCATTCTTCATCAATGAGAGAAATGGTGTTTTCAATTCGGGCACGATGTTCTTCGTCGATTTCCAAAAGAGATTTCAACAAGCGACGGCGTTCTTCGAAGCGAGCGCGGTGTGCATTAAAAGTGCGCACGAGATTGAAATAGCTCCCCAACCGCGCCTTCCACTCAGCGAGTCGTTCTTCGTTTTCCCCTTTCTCATTCAGGAGCGCCATCCGGGGGCGACCAGTCCAGCGCATGATTTCCATTTCGGCGATAAAGTCATCGCGGATTGGTTTTGAGGGATCAATGACATAGAGGAGTCCTGCTCCTTCCACGATAGGTTCTAACAGAAGAGCTTCATCGACCAATTCGCCCTGGTCTTTCTGCTCGGCCACAAATCGGCGCAGGGTCTCAAGATTTGGAGACCCCTCTCCGTGCATCGCTTGAATATGTCTCATGGCATCCTGCGCTCGCTGAAAACCTGGCGTATCGACAAATCGAAGCTGTTCTTTTCCATCGAACTCCAGTGGAAGAGCCTGGCATCTCGTCGTTTCACCGGGAGTGTCACTCACTCGTAGGATGGCATCATTATCAATCTCTAACAGGGTGGAAAGCACTGACGATTTCCCCATGTTCGTTTTCCCGACAACGGCAAAGGTCGGAGCATCACTCGTCCAGTCATTCATGAGATCACTCCTTCCTCATAGGCAATACATTCCAGATTAGGATCTCGCAATTCATCGATGAATTTCTGCCATTGCGTAAAGTCCTTGTCTTCCGGCGGCTCGACGCCATCTCCCAGGACGAGTACTCGAATTGCCGCATCATCAGCGGCTTCACGGATTCGGTTGATCAAGCTTATCATTTGCTTCGGTGAGAGACTCCAGCCTTCCACTAGCAAGACAAGTCCGCAGGGAGCTTTTTTGATGGCAGACCAGGCTTCGGCTTCTTTTTCTTCGTCGAGAATACCGACGGAATAGGTTTTTTCAGGATTAACTCGGAGAGTCTGAAGCAAAAAGGGACGTAATTTTTCGGTCTCAAGATTGAGTCCTCCCACATCCAACAGTACGACTCCATCGGAAGGCCCTTCGATCACGACGGTGCGTTCGACTCGGGTAATCCCGCGCCAAAGTTTGCGGTGGGCTGGGTCTTGAAAGTGCAGGTTCTTAAGAGTCTTTCTCTCTTTAAAGATGGTGAGCAAATAAAAGAACAACCTGGGGAGAAGCCCCCAAAGAAAAATTGCAAAAAAGAAGAATGCCTTCCAGATCGCCGAGGGAGAACCAGTCGTCGGTCTCTCATTGGCGAGCCAGCTTGCATCGACCACCCCACTAGGATTGATTCCACTGATTCCCAAGGAGAGAACCGTGACCACATTTTTCAAACTCGTAGGGCCAAATCGGGAAAAGCTCGATTCCCAAAAAAAGATGGTCTCGGTAAACCACAGCACGCCAAACAAGCCCGTTAGAAGTCCCAGATTCCACCCGATCCCTCCCAGCTGAATGACCCGTCCCAATCTCCATGCTACCGCGCTTTT
>CALGLJ010000151.1 GCA_937930235.1 uncultured Verrucomicrobiales bacterium
CGAGTGCGGGTCTGGCTTGAGCGCAGCAGGCTATATCGACTCCCCGTAAGGCTGTCATCACCTTGAGCCCGTAGGCTTTTGTGCTCAGCTCTCCTGACTTGATCAACAGCTTCGTTAAGGTGCTTACTCACATGGAAACGATCAAAGACGAGGTCCGCTTCCTCGAAGTTCTTACGAGCAGAGTTGATAAACGCAGGCCACATATCCAGAGCCACTGCTTCGATCTTAAAGCGGCTCCAGTCGGTCGTGAGGGATTGTTGAATCAAGCGATCACAAGCGGCTTCGGTTCGCTCCTGGGTGACATCAATGACGCGCCCTTCATCGAGATCGTTGAGCACCGAAATATAGTCATGACCACGACCGAAACTTTTCTCATCAATCCCAACCCGAGAGACTTGGGAGAGATCTCGTTGTGCCAATCCACGTTCTACCGCTCGCTTCATGATCCTCTGGGTGCTTTTCCAGCTTAGCCTCAGCAAAGTTCTGGCAGATTCAATGGTGCGAGCTGTTTCCAAAACGAGGACTGCGAGAGCTTCGAACATCAAAGTGAAGCGAGAGTGCTTTCCAGCCCATGGAACAGGGAGTGTTTTTACGCCACATTTCGAGCAATCGGAGCGAGGCACTCTTGCTTCGATCATGGTCTCGAAGTTCATCGTATCAAGATGTCTCCAGCGGCGGTGCTTGGTATGATCCTTAACGGAGCATTGCTGATGACACTCAGGACAGCAGAGCTTTTTCTGACTGTGTTCGACCGAGATGACGACTTGAGAGGCTTCAAGGTCGAGATCAACATTGGTAACAGACCACGGCTCGGCAAGGCCGAGTAATAACGAATAATGGGAATGGAGATTGTGAGTCACTGCGAGGCGAAGATACCTCAAATCCACGTCGTTACGCCTCAAAATCACCCACTAAAATTGCCGAAGAACCAAAATTTGTGGCATAAAAATTTGCACGTAAAAACCTGCTAAATTCTGGCACTATAAATGTGTTAGCCCTCACACCACCAATCTTCTGATCTCATCTCATCTGGCGCATCTTCAGGTTCAAGGCCCAACGCCTCTAGCCACTCAAACCATTCGTCAGAGAGACTTGCCGGAAGCTTCTTACCGCTAACTGGACAATAAAATATTGTAATTTTTGAAGATCCGCCATCCTGGACACGAATCCCAAATTCTCGGACATGAGGCGAATAACAAAGACCTCCTTCTAGGTTGCTCAACAATTCGAAAATTTCTGGAAATTCTTCACGAATATTCATTTGATTTTAGTTCCGTTTAGCTTGCCGCCCGCTCTTTACGGCGTGGGGAGGTCAATCCGACTATGGAGACTGCGAGCACGATCAAGAAGAGAATCAGAAAGGTCCAGAGATTCCCGCTTTGTGCTTTTTTCAGTTTCAAGTTGAGATGGAGCGCTTCTTCCCCGCTGACCTGAATGCCACGGCGGAAGATGTAGGTTTGCCCCGCTTCAGAAATCACGGGATCCAGCATCGGAGTGACGGGTTCGGTGACTCTTTGGTGTTTCACCCATTTTTCGGCGATGGTTCCAATCGCTTTATTCACGTCGGCATTATTGGCCTCTACGACATTTGTGAAATCATCCTGTCGATAGTTCAAATTTCCGGCGAAGACCGGATTGCTATTGGCCGCCACTTCCAACTGATCATTCAAGAGACCGGCTCCAAGCTCGGCTCGATTATCGAGGTAGTTTCTCTGAAGCATGGTATTTAATCCCAGAACCGCTTGCTGGGTGACGACATTTCCAAATTGCACCCGCGCATCTTCATTACTCGCTTCATCGAGTGAGAATTGATTGGAAACCTGTTCCAGAGTAATGGCCGCACGACCATTATATCCTCCTTTGATCAAAGCCGAGACTTGCGCCAATCGTCCGCGTGCATCTTTTTCCCGCATCGCTTTACGGAGGGTCACGAGATGGAGGTATTGTTTCTCGGAAATATCATCCGTTTCCTTCCGGGAGTGATAATCAAGGTCACCTCCAGAATCTTCTAATTCATATCCTCGGGGAAGGCTCACCAACCATTCCACATTCTCAAGCGACTCCCCAATTTTGAAGGCACTGAGAGAAAGCTGATCAAGTGTTCCCTCGCTCAAGGTAGAGGCGTAGTAAATTCTGACCTGCGCCTGATTTCCGCCAGCCGCCCCCACGAGTTTGAAAAGGTATGAGTCTCCCTTCTTCACCACGGTGGCACTCTCTTCGTTGACGAATACCCCAAAGAGTCTGCTGGCAGGCGGAAGCGTTAATTCCAGGGATCCACGCTGAATGATTTCCAATGAGAGATCCGCTTGATTCATGAGCTCTCCTACTGGAGAAACTACGGTGAGCAACTTGCCACTTTTCACTCGGATTTTGGATCCCATCACCACCGTGTGACGCTGCAACGAAACCGTCACCGGATTTACGGGGTCGATGCTTCGTAAAAATTTCGAAGGCACTCCGCTAGCACCTGGCTGTCGTAAGCCTTTCGGTAAGGTCTCCCAGCTCGCCTGAGTCCAGCCAGCATGATTTCCAAGGGCCAATTCCAGTTGAGAGCCGGGACGCAGGGCGAGGTAAACTTCTTGCTTCCTAGCATCTGGCACTAGGACGGCGGCGATTGCCGTATTTTCTGCATTTTGATGATAGTCGATTCTGACATCCACTTGACCTACGACCCGGCGTTTGAATTGAATTTCCCAGAGCTGGTCTTCCACCTGCACAATATCTCGTACCTCAGCCCCCGAAGCATTAACCGTCCGAAGATCCGTTTCGGTGAGCTTAGGAAGAATCACTCGCAAGCTCCGAACCGAAGCATGGTCGACCGAGGTTTCTAGGTGGTACCGTGTTTTGGAATACGATTCACGCAGCTCAACCTCTTGCAGTGCTCTCACTGCAATCGATGGCTTGAGTTGATCCACGGCCAATCCTACCGTCCACGATTTCTGCAGCAAACGATACGCCAAGGATCCCGGTTGATACCCCCCTACAGAGCGAGGATCAAGTGCAGACACATCCTTACGTGAAGCCGCCTGAAGCTGAATTCCACGACCAGGGACGACGACGAGTTGCCCTGAATCACGAGCTGCTTCTCGGATCAAAAATCGTGGCACCTGCCAATTCTTAATCGGCAAAGAAGGACTCGCGCCTGCAAGAACGAGATGGAATTTCTGCTCCCCCAAGGTCTTGCCATTGAGATTAAGAACGACAATGCGCTGCTTCTTCTCTTCGATTTCCGTCCAATGATTTAAGGCCGCCCCAGAGAGGGATTCGACTTCGAACCCCGAAGGCAGAAGAAAGCTCAGGCGAAACACTCCTGCACGAGTAATGCGTGCCGTAAAATCAACCCCTAAGACAATCCTCTCATCTCCGAGCGATAGCTTTTGTTCCGAGGTGATTCTTACTTCAGGAGTGACGGGAGCAACTTTCACATTCAAAGAGGCCTCAGCCTTGGAGTATCGGTAGACTTTTTGTAGCGATGCTTTTTTGGGCAGCATGGCAGCGTTGAAGTCGGCCACATTGACTAACGAGAGACCTGTTGGTTGGTCTTGATCAAGTTGAGCTTCTTGCCCAAAGGCTAGCGCCACCATGCCCACATCTCCGGATGCTTGGGGAATCCTTACCGGAGCCACGATCACCTCAGCTGGGAGTTCTGCTAAGCTGCGCTGAGTAGCGATGAGAAAGGCAAATGGCTTAGACTGGGACGAAGTGAATTCTAGCTCCAAGACGCTGCGTTCCGGATCAAAACGCCACGGCCCAATGAACGCACTCCGGACATTACTCACGGTAAATCCTTTCGGGATCAACACCGACAGCTTATTCAATTGGCCTTGAGAGGGACGAATATTCACGCGATGTCGACCATCCACCACCCCCGGTCCCGGCACAAAAAGGTTATCGACCTCGGCATAAAAACGGGTCTCTTCCGCCGCGACATCTCGAGCCCGCGGGCTGAGCATTACTTTTACGTCCAGGGCAGGTCCAAACCAGAGCTTGGCCGCACTGCCTTGCTCGGGCTGAAGCACTTCATGTCCGACGGCTTGCGCAGAGTGAATTCCCCACCCTGCCGCCTCATAGTGCAGCTCCAAAGAACGGACTGCGGCAATCGTAGTCAGAAGAGATAGCCCTTTTACCGGGTCAGCGGCGGGAGCTTCGTAGGAAAAACTCAGCTCGTGAATGCCGTCTTCTTCTGGCACCACAAAATAGTTCGCCTTTTCATTCACAACCTTAAGCCCCTCTCCCTGAAAGTCTGTCAGAATGCCAGGAGAATGAAGGAGGAGGAATTTCTCCCCAGCTTCGCCGGAGATCGTCATACTTGCAGACGCTTTGATCCGATTCGCGCGGAGTTCCCACTTTTCGTGCAGCTCTGCCGCCGATGGCCAACGAGGTCCGGCATCAGCTTCTGGGATGTTTAGAAAGAATAACAACATCACCACTCCGGGAGTTGAACGCTTATAGACCATAATCCAGTCACGCCAGCGTTGGAGAATGGCGGTGATGAGAAGACCCAAGAGAACGATGGCTAGCAAGAGGAAGAACCACCCTGCTCCCGCGACGAAAAGAAGCAGCCCACATGAAAGCGCCACGCCACCCAACACCATGAGTAAGCGTCGCAGCCCACTGAGACGCCACGCGAACAAGAGCGCTCCCAAACCTAAAATGACGAGAAGGCCACCCAGCTTAGAAGTGCGAGTTTCTTCCACCGCTTCATGACGCACCTGAAGATTCAGGCTCATTTCTGGCGCCAGAACGGGAACCGCATATTCTAAGACTTGCGATAATTCACTCTCTTGACGCCACCCTAGTGAAGACATCTTGAGCGAACCTAATAAAAGTACGATGAGTAATAGAGCTCCCACAAAAGACCCCCACCGGCTCCCGCAACACACCATGCGCCATACGATAACGAGGGCAAACAAGATCACCCCGAATTCCATCAAGGCATTTTTGACAATCCAATCAAAACCATTTTCCCGCTGACTTGCAGTCAGTAATTCTAAGCCTGAACTTCTGAGGGGATGCAACACCCGCCCCGAATCTGCAGCTACTTTCCAATGCGTCATCAACTGAGTCGAGTGACTCACCGCAGGAACCATGAGCGTGACGGTGTCTCCCGATGAGTCTAAACTCGATCTCATTTCAACGAGGACGGGATCTTTCGCATTGATTGAATCCGGCAAGGGAATGAGCCGCGCTTGCTCCTCTTCTTTTGCCTTTCGAATCGTTACCGTGTTTCCGTTGACCTTCACCTCATGAATCGTCACCTCATTCGGGACGGTCAACTGTAGAGTCCGCTCACCCTGACTGCGGACGTGATAGCTCGCCTCAGTCACCACTCCTCCATCACGGGAAATGCGACTGGAAAGCTCCGCATACTCAATCACCTGACGGTCAACTTCACCGCGCTCATACCACTGGACCTGAGTTGATACTTGGAAAGGACGAGCGGTGTATTGCCATGCTTTGAGCGAAGGAGCATGTGAGAGAAGAGTGTATTCCGCCCGGAGTTCTAGCGGATCTAATTCTACTAAATTTTCGCTCAGCGCCACATCCCGCAACTCCACTTGTTCTGGACTCACTACCTGCATGTAACCACGCTCACCTTGCGCGCCAACCGGGGTGAGATCACCCAATGTTAATTTTTCACGAGCATCCTGCTCATATGTAACGAGCAGTTGGTAGGCACCCATCACGGGGCGATGCAGCGGGACGGTGAGCTCTGTTTCACTTTGGCGAAAATCACGCACATCTTGGCCATCGACACTGAGATTCTCAATCCCGACAGGGACAGTCAATTTCCACTCATTGACCGGTGCGCCACTGACAAAATAGTTGAGCAGAACTGAAACATAGGCCGTGTTTTCTTTGAGAGAATAAAGATGGAAGGTATCAGCCTGAATATTCTGTCCCAGCGCTTCTACCTTCATGGTGGCAGCCCATTGATCGTTCCGAATACGATACACCTGCTGCATGCGGGCATTCCCCTTTTGGAAATGGGCAAGCGGGATATCGACTAGACCAGACAACTGACCAGAGGTGATGCGAAAACCAGGAACTGCACTCACTCCGAGTTCTCCACGAATCGATTGAATTCCTGGGTAACTCAGGGCCGGGAGTTGCCAAGAACCGGCTTTCGCGCCCTCGTTCTTTTCCAAGTGCAGTTTGACCAAACGCCGTCCCATAATCTCCTTTCCAAAGATCACTTTGAGGCGCTCTTTTTGAGCCACATAGTCCACCACATCAGCCCCGGTCACCGCGACAACAGAATAGTCTGAGGGAATTTGTAATTCCCACTCACGGATCCCCGCTTCTCGAATGTCCAATTCCAAGTCCGCATGTAAAATACGATCCGTCTCAGTCATCTCATAGACTAGAACCTGCGAGAGATTGATCTCCGGTTTTACGCGGGCAGCGGCCACGCGGTAGGATCGATTCGCAGACGGGTAACGATAGTAAAATATTTGTCGAGCCTGCACTGAGCGCACCTCGGGATACTGTTCGGGAGAAAGTTGAGTGAACCCAGACACATTCATCACCTCCAGGCGCACCGCTCCTTCATTGAAAATCCGCACATGACCATAGTGGCGGACGGCACCATTCGGAGTGAGGCGAAGCGGCTCCACCTGAATGGGCAGCACTTCCAGCGCCGTCTGAGATCGGATCGTAAACTGAGTTTCACTTTTGACCGGGCCACTCAAATGCACCAGAAGCCTCGCATCCTCCACCGCCCA
The DNA here is from genome assembly GCA_937930235.1 of uncultured Verrucomicrobiales bacterium. Lineage (GTDB taxonomy): Bacteria > Verrucomicrobiota > Verrucomicrobiia > Verrucomicrobiales > Akkermansiaceae > SW10. The sequence goes on from CALGLJ010000151.1 coordinate 6,726, forward strand.
GCTCAGAATATTTTTCCCCTCCACAGCGAGGATTTCCCCGGTGCCTTCCAGATTCAAAGTCAGGGATTCAAATGCTCCCTGAAGAGCCTTCACTTTCAGGCTCGTTGTTTGACGGAGTAGGCCCGCACCGACACTGACATCCGTGAGCGCTTCACTGGTGAAAAAGAGCTTTCCGTCTCCGGTTTCACGTTTCGTCTGCCAGGCGAGATCCACTTGACCCGAGGCTGGTAAAAATCCCTGCCCTTCCACGAGGACGATCGATTTCGTTGGAAGAAAACTCACCGAAGGAGGAAGCCCCGTGAGCACGAGAGGCACGACAGACCCACCCGGCACGGTAAAGTCAAACCCTCGCCAGCTCTCACCTTCTTTAAGAATCACCGGCGCTACAAAGGTGAACTCGACCGGATACACTCCTGCTTCCTGAAAAGTCAGTTGGTACACGGGCACCTCATCACGATAAATGAGTGAGAGTTTCTCATGCCCCATCATGGGGGCCGCCTTCCCACTCAGGAGATCCAGAGAGACCTCCTCTTCTCCCGTGACATTTGCCAGCCCCGTTAGGGTAAAAATTGCCGAGTCACCCTTCAGAGAACCGGTCAGTTTCATCTCCCTGAGTTCCACTGATTGGGGGCGAGAGGCCGGGCGAAACACCTCGACCATCAGGGCCACTTCATCCGTCACAAAGAGCTTCCCTTCTTCTTCCAATGGGATCGCCCCATCCGCGCTGATCAGGCGATACGATAGACCTTTATCTGAAAGCAAATACTGGGCGGTAAAGCCGGATGCGTCACCGGGGCCGAAAGATGTCGCTTCCATTTCAAAAGGAAGATCGAAGTCGCGGCGTTCGAAGAGTGCGTTGGCAATAAGAGTTTTGGTGGCCTTGGGATCCTTCGGGACCAGATCGAGGAAACGTTGATCTCCCTCTTTTCTCACCGACCATTCTTTGACCTGATCTCCTGTCACCTGCCGCACGCGAGCATCGGCAAAGAGTTCAACCGAGAGCGATTTTGCCTCTCCTTGAATGATCGAAAAATTGAAGATCGCCTGTTCTCGAATCACTTGAGGGAAAAACATCGTCTGCGATTTCACCTCTACATTATAGAAGAGCGGAGTCTCAGGTTTCACGCCATGAGCTTCAATGATGAGCTTGTTCCCATCATCACCGATTTCTGTTTGGACAGTCGCTTTATCAGCAGTCTGTGAGAAGGCATGGGTGAGCAGGATCAGAAAAAGAAGTATGGGTTTCATCGTTCGGTTTTAAAAAAATCGGGGTCTAGGAGAGAATCTGAGGCGTCGTAGAAAAAGAGATCTTCTGAACTTCGCACAGATTTTGCGGGCGTGTGTAAATGGGACGTAAATACTATTTCGCTTGCTGAAGCATTTTCACCAATTCGTGGTAGCGAGCTTGTTGATTAAAAGTGGTTCTGAGGCCATGGACAGTTTCGATCAGCTTGGATAACTCCACGCGTTCTCCCATGATCGACCCTTTGAGTTTTTCTCCAAAAAGAACGGCGCTGGCAGCCAGGCGAAGCGTCGGCTTCGCCTTCTCAAAGGATGCCACCCTCGGTTGATAAGGAATGGTCCAAGTCCGCTCAACCATCTGCCCCGTAGCGGTATCCTGAAAGCGCACGGCCACGGTCCCGATCTCACCGCGTCCTTCTGGAAGTGGTTCATAGTGATACATTGCCACCCCTGATTCCTCCGCCGACATTTCCGCAGCATCCACGGCATCATTGCGGAAATCTTCTTTATTTAACTGATGTTTTTCAAAACCGTAGAGGCGATATTTCCCCACGCGTTCGGGATTAAAAATGACCTGCACTTTCACATTCTTAGCCGCAGGGCGAAGAGCTCCTGCGATCTGTCTGGCAAAGCCTGCATCGGCATCATCGGGAGAGTTCAGAAGATAGTACCGCCCATCTCCTTCACGAGCAAGAGACTCAAGGATCTGATCATTCAGATCGTCGGATCCTACGCCACAGGCATCGAAAGCAATCCCTTCCCTCCGCATTTCTCTTACGAGATGAGAGAGCTTTTCTGGAGCAGCATTCCCTAGATTGGCTGCCCCGTCTGTAAGAAGAATAATGCGATTCTGAGCCCCTTCCACAAACTGCTGCCGGGCATACTGATACCCGTGTGAAAGAGCTTCTTCGAGATTGGTCCCTCCTTCCGCAGGAGCTTGCTTAATGAGCTTCACGAGAGCCGCACCCTGATCGCCCTTCATTCGCTCTGCGAGAAGTCGGGGGCGACGATCAAAAGCGACTAAGGTAACTTCATCTGCAGCATTCAATTGCCTGGCGAGAACCGAGAAAGCTCGTACTACACTCTCGGCACGATCTCTCCGCTCCATCGAACCGCTCCTATCTAACAAAATAGTCAACCGTAAAGGCGTCGTCGCATTGCGGCCCAGGGCTGCCGTCTTCATGGAAACTCGCAGTAAATTACGCTGCTGCATGAAGGGATGAGCCCCTTGCTCAATGGTGCAGGCGACTTTCTGAGAAAGTGAAGGTGAGGCTTCGAGATAATCAAAGGCATTCACGAATTCCTCAACACGCACCTTCTCCTTCTCCGGCCATTTTCCTTGCGCCAGTGCAGACTTTGCGAGCTTGAATGACACGTCACTGACATTGAGGGAAAAGGTAGAGTCTGGTTTTTGAGCAGTCGCGGTTTCGAAGGTATCGCGAGCCAGCTTCTTTACGGCTTCCTTTTTTTCGATTTCCTTCAAACTCGCATCCACAATAGCCGCAACGAGCTCAAGATTTGTCGGAGTTCCTCTCATCACCAAAGACTTGTTATTTGGAAGCCATTGCACAGAAGATCCCTCTGGAAAAGAGACTCCGAGATTCTCTAGCACATCTTGCATGCTCGCATCATCTGTAAGTTTTGACTCCGTGGTCTCATCCTGAAATGGATCTGAGGAATTCGACTGATTCCCCTCATTAACAAGCCAAGATTTTAGACCAGGAGGGACTTTCCAAACTCTGGTAATTATTTCATCAGTTTCAGTCGCTGTGAGCGGTAAGAATGACAATCCATCATCATCGATTTTATATCGTAACTTGGCTTTATCCGCGAGGTATTGAAGGGCCGTCTCGGCAGGAACATTTTTGAGAAAGAGAGAGTCAATTTTGACATCACCTGGAGAGCCCAAACTGTCGACATCGAGATCAGTGCTAAAATGATCAGCTTCGCCACGCGGGTGACGCAACTGAATATCTACCCCACCAGAATGTTCGTTAAAGGCATCGGTATCCTGTGATTTAATCTGCTCTTGAATTTGGGCAATTGCTTCATTCACGCTCACATTTTTAAAATTAACTTCAGGAAGAATAGTATTGCGCAGCTTGTGTGTCACGGAGCCTGGCTTTGCCAAAATTTCTCTAAATTGATCCAAATCACGCTCTGCTGAATCGGTAGCAAGAGCTTCTATAATCTCCAAATTCTTTTCCGTGCTTCTTACGAGCAAGGTTCCAGAAGATGCTAAATATTGGGCTGAAGCTCCCTCGGGAAACACCACCCCGTTTTCCATCATAAGCTCTTTTATACTTTTTCTGGCAGCTATCTTCGGCACATCATGATCCGAGTCGTCTGCGAAAGGGTCTCCAATATCATCCACAGAATAGCCATCGCTTCCTTTATTACGGCCATCCAATTTGGACATGAAATCTGGAGGAATAGAAAATTTCCTGGTGACGAGAACTTCCCCATCAGCCTCAGACGCACGATCAGGGTTATTTAAAATTGCATCAATTGAAGCACGGTTGATCTCAAATTCACCACTACGATTGCCGGCAGTCACGATGTTAGAAATTTCATCTTGTGAAATGTCTGGAATGCCTGGGATGTCTATTTTTCCTCCTTCATTGCCGGATACAAAATAATCGAGAGCCGATGGAGATGAGGCAGAGAGATCCTCGGAAAGGCCGCCGGTTCTGGTATTTGCCATTTTTTTATTTTTCGTAAGCCCACGCACTTGACGAGATGGCTTTTGAATCCGTTCCTTCTTTTTCTCCGCTCCCCAACCTGATCCAAATGCATCACCATCTCCAAAATCAACGGATGGTTTTGGTACCTCAATATCTGGAACAGGAAGACTTGTCGGAGATGCCGGCGATGAGGCCACGACTTTAGCCATGCTAGAAGTTGGGGCACTTGGTTTTCCTGCTACCGAAGCCATGGCCTTTTTGGGCCGTGGTTCTTTTGTGGCTTCTGCTAATTCTTGTTCCGCACTTCCTTCTGCCGAAGGCACCGCCAACTCCCACGCTCGGTCTACTTCCATGAGCATCTGAGCTCTGGTCTGGTCATAAGCTGCGTTATAGTAATCACTCTTAATTGAGGCTGTTCTCTCCATCCAACGGCGGGCTGCTTTATTATATGGATCTGTTCTGAGAACATCTTTAAATGCTTCGTCTGCTTTATCGTAAAGGCCGAGATTATAAAATCCCTCTCCTTTGTAGAGGTTGCGTCTTACTTCATCGACATTTTGAGTGCTCTCATATGTCAAAGCAGGATTGGTGCGAATAGGATCATCGAAGTACTCAAGCTGCTTTTTGATTTTCATATCAGCCGGATTCCGTTTTTGCACTTCATTGAGTAGGCTCCGAGCTTCTTCGAACTTCCCATTGCGGCGATTTTCTTGAGCCAAGGCAACGGCTCCATCATTCAAATGATTCGTAATAGTTTCGCGATGCTTGGCTGAAGCATCGCCATCAGGAAGAAGGTCGAGTGCATCACGATATTTACTCACCGCTTCCCGATAATTTCCTTTAGCATAAGCGTCACGACCAGATGCGAGCGTACTTTCAGCCTCTTGAACTGTGTCCTGCCTTCTAACAAAATCCCAATGGGTAGGATTCTCATGTGGAACTTCGAGTTCATTTAATATCTCACCCCCCTCGGACTCCACTGCGGGCAGTGCAGAATAAGTGATTATCTTCGGAATTTGGGCGATTTTCGGAGAAGTGAAGAGCGAGTATCCGGTGATCGCGGTCACCGCGACGCCTGCCGCAATTCCCAATAATGCTCGGCGTTGAACTTGAAAAGAGGAGGCAGATGAAATCTCTGGGACCGACTCCCGATTCGTCTTCAACACCTTGAGCACTTTGGCCCGGCGTTCGGAGGAGAGCTTCCAAGCCGCGTCATCTGCTGGTGGCTTGGCTGCTTCTCCAAGGAGTCCGTGAATCGCTTCCATGCGGCGCTTCCAGATCACCAGCTCGGGGCGCTCCGCGAGCAGGCGCTCAAGTTCCTCGCTCTCAAAGGCCGAGGCTTCACCAAGAATCATGGCAATAAGACGGGCTTCGAGTTCAGGCTCGATAAAAGATTGAAGGTCTTCACTCATGGTCACTCGTGGGTTGAGATTGGTAAAAATTCATCGCGACTCTCCATCTACCCCGGCCTTGCGGAGGCGGGCGGCGAGCTGCTTCAAAAGGTGATGGAGTCGGTAGCCGACATTCCCTACACTCATTTCAAGACGCTCGGCGATTTCATGATACTTAAGATCTTGGAAATACTTCATGCTCACCATTTCGCGGTCCCGGGTCTCCATTTCAGAAACGAGCATCTGAATCATGCCGACGGCCTCCAGGCGACCCAGCTCCTCATCAGGTCGCTCATCTGGGGCGGGTATTTTTTCCGCCGCCATGTCATCACTGATCTCGCGCTGATGCTTCCGGAGGTGATTGAGAGAGAGATTCCGCACACAACGGAACAACCAAGCACGAGGGATTTCGACCTCCTCCCAATGTTCATGAAGCTTTAAAAAGGCGTCCTGCACCATCTCCTCGGCCAGCTCGCGACGCCCGACAATCCCGAAGGCGTAACGCAAGAGGGGTGACTCTTCGTTCTCAAAAACGGTCTCGAGGGTCGGCTTGGTCATGCTTTTGTTACGAGACAGAGGCATGACCAGGGTCTTGGAAACCTGTTGTGATGATGAAATACTCAATGATGAACATCCTTTCTAAGAGAGATGACACTTCAAGAGCGAGATTTCTTGGGAGAAATGTGAACTTTTTTTAGAAATCGTAAAATCCACCGGGAGGATCGACTCAGAATCAGTCAATGATTTCTGCTGACCCCACGCGCTCAATCATCCTTTTGCACCCCTTAAAAAAATCCCATTGGCAAAAGGCTTCACGCGCCTTATCCCTCCGCCGGTATGAAAATCGTCGTCGCTTACTCTGGAGGACTGGATACATCCGTCCTGCTTCTTTGGCTCAAAGAGAAATATAATGCAGAAATCATCGCGTATTGCGCCGATGTTGGTCAGGCCGAGGAGCTGGACGGCCTCGAGGCCAAGGCTCTCGCGACCGGAGCCTCCAAGTGCTACATCGGAGATCTGAAAGAGGAATTTGCCGCAGATTACATTTTTCCCATGTTTCAGGCCAATGCGGTCTACGAAGGCCGCTACCTGCTGGGAACATCCATCGCCCGTCCGTGTATCATTAAGGGCATGCTTGATGTCGCACGAGCTGAAGGGGCTGATGCCATCGCCCACGGGGCCACTGGAAAAGGGAATGACCAAGTGCGCTTCGAGCTCGCGCTCAATGCTCTCGCCCCCGAGATCAAAATGATCGCGCCATGGCGTGACGATTCCTTCCGAGAGCAGTTCCCCGGCCGGGCTGAGATGATCGCATACTGCGAACAAAATGGGATCGACGTCCAAGCATCCAAGAGCAAGCCCTACTCCATGGACCGGAACCTTCTCCACATCTCCTTCGAGGCGGGGGCTCTCGAAGACACCTGGTATGACGGCTCGACCGAGGCAGATAAGGAGATGTATGTCCTCTCGGTGTCTCCTGAAGACGCCCCAGACGAAGCCGAATACGTGCAGGCCCTCTTCGAAAAAGGAAACATCATCGGCCTAAAAAACGATCAACTCGCCTCCTACATCTCCGAGCTGGGAGATTTTGAAATCAAAGGAGAGCGAGGCGGCTACACCCTCCTGACCCCTTACGGAGTGATGCGAGTGCTTAATCACCTCGGTGGTAAACACGGGATCGGGCGAGTCGACATCGTGGAGAATCGATTCGTCGGCATGAAATCACGCGGAATTTATGAAACACCCGGCGGCACCATTCTTCTCGCCGCGCACCAGGATCTGGAAACGCTCACCATTGATCGTGACGCCCAGCATCTGCGTGACAGCCTCATTCCAAAGTATGCCCAGCTCGTCTATAATGGATTCTGGTTCGCACCCGAGCGTAATGCCCTGCAAGCGCTCGTCACCGAGACCCAACAAACGGTCAACGGAGAAGTCCGCCTCAAACTCTACAAAGGCAATATCATCAACGCGGGACGCCGCTCTCCTAATAGCCTCTACGACGAAGACATCGCGACGATGGAAGGCGGGCAGGAAGAGGCCTACAATCAAAATGACGCCACTGGTTTCATCGCGCTCAATGGCCTCCGCCTGAAGCAATTCGCACGGGTAAACCACAAATAAGCGAACGTTACTCTCATTTTTTTTAAAGCGCGGCTCTGGAAACAGAGCCGCGTTTTGTTGATACGGCAAAATTTCCCCGAGACAATGATCGTCAGGCAAAAGCCAAGATGAGAGAGAAGTCCTCATCGTGAAAGCCAACAAAAAAATCTGAGAGAAGCTAAAAGCACTTTCTTGATGATTTAAAGACAGGAAAATTACCGACAACACGTTATAGTGCTCTCGAATGATTCGCTGGTTCACCAAAAACGATATCGCGGCCAACTTTGTGCTGGTGGCGATCCTTTTGGCAGGAGCCTATATGGCTCTCTATAAAATCCCGCTAGAGGTCCAGCCCACCCGAGACTACGGCCAAGTCCGCATCGATATGACCTACCGGGGGGGAAGCCCCGAGGATGTCGAAAAGTATATTATCGAACCGATCGAGCAGGTCTTACGAGATCTGCCAGGAGTCGAGGAGCTTGAAGGAACCGCCAACCGGGGCTCTGCCAGAGTGCGAATCCGTGCTGAGGATGGCATCGATCTCAAAGAACTGCGCGATGAAGTCGAATCCCGTATCGATCAAATCACATTCCCAGGCGAGACCGAACGCCCACGAATCTCGATTCCCAATAGCTCTGACTGGCGTGAAGTCGTCACCGTGGCGGTCACCGGAGATCTGACCCCGACCGATCTCTACGAGATCACCAAGCGCGTCCAAAATGACATCCTCGAACTCCCGGAAGTCTCCCGAACAGATTTACGCGGAGACATCCCTCTCGAGATTGCGATCGAGGCCGATGATGTCAAACTGCGCGATCACGACCTCGCCTTTCAAGACCTCGTCGATGCCATTCGCCGCTCTTCCCTCGCCTTGTCCGCCGGCTCGATTCGCACTCCCTCGGGTTCGATCATGATCCGAACTGAAGGTCAGGCTTATGAACGAGAGGAATTTGAAAAAATTATCGTCACTGCCGCCAATGGAGCTCAACTCAAACTTTCTGACCTCGCCACGATCCAGGATGGCTTTGAAGAAAAAGAGCAAATCATCCGCTTTAATGGCCACCCCGCTCTCATGATCGATGTCCTCCAGGGGAAGGGAGAAAGTGCCATCAAAATCTCAGATGCGATCAAACGCTACATCGAGCAATCGGATGACCGTTTTCCCGAAGGGATCAATCTCCACCTTTGGGATGATGAATCGATCCGAATCCGAGGACGCATTTCAACGCTGCTCAACTCCCTCATGATGGGAGGCGTGCTTGTCCTCATTGTGCTGGGACTCTTCCTTCGTCCAATGCTTGCCTTTTGGGTGGTGCTTGGGATTCCGGTCAGCTTTGCGGGAGGACTCATCCTGATGCCTTTCTTCGGCCTCACCGCAAATACCATGAGCATTTTTGGCTTCATCATTGTTCTAGGAATCGTGGTCGATGATGCCATCGTCACAGGGGAGAATATCTACTCCCGACTGCGTGATGACATGACCCCTCTGGATGCCGCGGTGCTAGGGACGAAGCAAGTGGCCACGCCCGTGACCTTTGGAGTCATCACGACCATTGTCGCCTTTATCCCACTCATGTTCTTTGAGGGATATTGGGCGACATGGACGACCCAAATCCCCCCGATCGTAGGAGCCGTCCTGCTGTTCTCTCTGATCGAATCCAAGCTCATCCTCCCCTCACATCTCAAGCACCTCCGGACTCATCGTGATGTTTCCCAGCTCAATTTCTTTTCCCGTTTTCAAAAAGCCATTGCGGATGGACTGGAACGAAGCATTGAAAAATTTTATGCCCCTCTCCTCCGTCTCGCTGCTGAACATCGCTATACCACCGTGGCGATCTTCGGCGCCCTCGCGCTAGCTGCAATCGGAGTCCATCGAGGAGGGCACCTCGGCTTTGTCGCTATCCCCACCATCGAGCGCTACATCATCAACGCCCGCATCGACATGCTGGACAACACCCCTTTTGAAGAAACGGACCAACACGTAAAATACGTCGCCGCATGCGCCAAAGAACTTGGGGAAGAACTCATCGACCCGGGATCAGGAAAGTCGCTTGTGAAAAACATCATGACTCACTCTGGCCGCCACCCCTGGAGAAATCAAAGCGACCCTGAGATGGGCTTCGTCTCCATCGAGATTCTTCCCCCGAGTCACCGCTCCGTGCCCGGCCCGACCAATGAGGAAATCACAAAAAAATGGCGTGAAAAAGTGGGACAAATTACTGGCGTCCAAAACTTCCGAGTCTGGGGCTCCTGGGGAGGACGCGGCTATGGAGTCGACCAACTGGAATCCATGCAGATCCAGCTTCGAGGCCCGGACACCGAAAAGAAACGAGAAATCGCACAAAAAATCTCCAACCTCTTTCAAGATCATGAAGAAATTGAATGGGCAAATGCGGAGCGCAATCGCCAACGCAAAGAACTGTCCATCTCCCTCAAGCCACGCGCTCTGGAACTCGGACTCTCGCAGCGCGCACTGGCACAACAAATTCGCCAAGCTTTCTTTGGCGAGCAGGTTCAACGGATCCAACGAAACGGAGAAGAGATTCGCGTCATGCTCCGGCTCCCCCAAGAAAAGCGTGAATCGATGCAAACCTTCGAAACGCTCAACATCACCGCCCCCAATGGCTCCGTCATCCCCTTATCCACCGTCGCCACGACGACCCTCACCCGTGCTCCGGGAAATATCACCCGTAAAGATGGAGCCCAGATTTCAAACATTTCCGCTCAACCCAAATCTGCCCAAACTGATATCCTCGCTCTCGCCGATGCACTCGAACCACAAATCTCAAACATCGTCAACGAATCTCCCCAACACTCATGGGTATGGGATGGCTACATCAAGGAGGATCGAGAAACAGGCAATCGCTACACCATTCTCCTCATCGGCTTACTCATCGTCCTCTACGCACTCCTCGCCATCCCCTTCCAATCTCTCCTGCAGCCTCTCATTGTCCTATTAGCGGTTCCTTTTGGCATCATTGGAGCCTACGGCGGACACTGGATTATGGAGATCACTCCTTCCTGGCTTTCCGTCTTTGGCATCTTGGCCCTTACGGGAGTCGTTGTGAATGATTCACTCGTCCTCGTTGATTTCATTAACCAAAAACGGGCCGAGGGCATGGAAATCCGAGAGGCCGTCCTCCTCTCTGGAGTCAAACGTTTCCGCCCCATCCTGCTCACCTCCCTGACAACCTTCGCCGGTCTCATGCCCCTGATGTTTGACCGCGCTCTGCACGCCCAGTTCCTCAAGCCCATGGCCATTTCCCTTGGATACGGAATTCTCTTTGCCACCTTCATCACCCTCATCCTCATCCCTATTTGCTACCTCTTACTAGAAGACTTAAAACGAATCACTCGGAAAGCTTGGCAGTGGTATCTAAGACCTTTCCGCAAGCGATCCTCCTAAGCCTCCTGATCTTTCACAGTAAGAAAAAGTCAAGACATCTTGAATAAATCGCTGGTCTATCACTCTCCAGATTGCTATCTTGCAGGGAAGTAACAGGAGACATGGCCACCTTAGAACAGCGCAAGCAACATCTCAAAGTCGGTGCTGCAGAGAATCCCGACGACCAACTTCCCCATGAACTTGAGGGAAAAATGCAAGAGGCACGCCAACAAATCGAGCTCCTCCATGCGCAAAAATTAGAAGCTGAGCGCCAGCGTCTCGCACGGGAAGCCCTAGAACTCCGAAAGCAGGATTTCCTCAATGGCCAGATCGAAGTCGCCGAAAAAATGGCCAGCGCCATCACCACCATCGAGCGAGAGACAAAGGAAACCAAGCGTGAGATGGAAGAACTGGAAGCCACCAGAAAATCCTTCAAGGCCCACGTTCAGAAAATTGAGAAGCTCAATCCCGACTCTGTCAGCCCCGATAAGCTCGATCAATTCCTCGATCAGGCAATTTCATCGCTCGATAAAGCGGATGATGAGTTCGAACAAGCCGCGACCTATTTCTCAGACACCAGACGCGCGGGAGTCTTCCACGGCAATACCTCACGTGGTGGTTCTGCCAATGATTTTCAGACTAACCTCATGAATGGCCTCGCATTCAATCTTCCCCTGCTCGCTCTCGGCGCCCTCGCTCTCCTCATTTATCTCGCAAAATAAGATCATGGCCTTCTTTTCCAAAAAAAATCACGATCCTCAAATTCCAACCAAGGAAGAGCTCATTTCTTCTCAAATTGAGAGTTTAGAGCAATTTATCGAGAAGGCCCCTCAACGTCTGAAAGAAGAAATCGAACGCGAACGCACCACTATGCCCGCTCCCGATAGCCTTCGTGATCGAGAACGTGAAAAAATCTTCTATCACGCTTACTCCAAGCGCCAGATGCAAAACGAACGTCGATTCCAAGCGCGAAATACCGTTCTTTTCTTACTTCTTGCCACAGCCCTCCTCGCGGTCTGCTGGTGGATCTATGCGGAGCTTCACCGCCACGGCATCCTCAGTTAAGAGGAAGCCACATCGAATGCAGAGGGTGAGGACCGACCCCACCCTCTCTCTTGATTTACTGCTTGGGTAGCGGCCAGGGTTTCTCGTCAGGCAGAGACATGAGGTGCTTGACGGCTTCTTCCAACTGGCGATCTCTCCCTTGCTCCTTATCCTCGGGAGTGTTTGTGATTTTGATATCGGGCTCCAGTTGCGTATTCTCCAAATAGCGCCCCTGCATATCAATGGTAGACACTTGTGGAATACCAAAGACGATCGAGGAATCAATGAGGCGTTCCCACCAGACAGCCGTTCCCGTTCCAGGCACCGGCATCCCAACGAGTTTACCAATCTTCAGCGATTGATAGGCATAGGGGAACATGTGAGCATCGGAATAATTCCCCTCACTCATGATGACCGCTGAGGGCTTAGTCCACCGAAAGATCGGCTGCCCGCCCATATCTCCCTGTCCACGAGGGAAAAATTTCAGATACTGCTTCCCGGTGAGGAAAGAGGTGAGATCTTCACTCAGCCATCCTCCACCATTAAAACGAGTGTCAACTACGAGAGCTTTCTTATCTGAATGAAAGCCAAAGACTCGCGAGAAAAACTCTCGGAATGCTCCATCATTCATTCCTCGGATATGCACCCAGCCAATCTGACCATCAGAAAGCTCTTCCGCTTTAGCCCGCATTCTCTTGAGCCAACGCTGGTAAAGTAAGTTCATCTCTTGCCCAAGCGAGATGGGACGAATGACCAAATCCCAACGCCGGTCTGCCGCAGGATCAAAGATGGAAAGCAAGGTGCGTTCTCCCGCGAGTCGGTTCAGGCGTTTGGAAATATTCTCCCCTGCCGCGACCTCCTGGCCATTAATGCTTTCAATCACCGCACCTGCAGGAACATCTTCATCCAAAAGATCCAGTGGACTCCGTGGGATGACTTTCTCGATTTTAATTCCAGGACCAGAATGGCTCATATCGTAGAGCACCCCCAAAGATGCCGTTTGATCTGCATCTTGAAATTTCGGACGGTGAAACGCTCCGGTGTGTGAGGCATTCAGCTCACCTAACATCTCGCTGAGCATTTCGGCAAAGTCATCATTATTCATGATCCCGGGAAGAAGCGCCCGGTATTCCTTTCCGTAAAAATCCCAGTCCACTCCATGAAAGTCGGTTCGGTGAAATTTCTCCCGAACTTGCCTCCAGACATGCTCAAACATTTGCTCCCGCTCAGCGGCGAGGTCGAGGTTCATCTCTCCACCCTTGTCAATGCCTTTGGACTTTCCATTCGAGACATCAACAGAAGAAATCCCCCCTCCCGAGAGGACAAAGAGCGTTTTACCTTTCTGATCAATCACCATCGATGCCGGACCACTTTTCGCATTAGATGACAGGGTGGTCAGGATCTTGGTCTCATCTTCATAGAACTGATGCACCCAAATTTGGTGTTTCCCCCGAGCCTGGCTCAGGTAGTAAAGCGCCTTCCCATCAGGAGCGAGAGCGTAAGCCTCCATCTCGGTAGAATGAATCGTTAAGCGTTCGATACGATCAATCGCCCCTTTGGGATCCAAGGGTCTGGGTTCTTTAAAAATCACTCCGCTCTTCTGTGGGTCATCCTTTTTCTCATCGTCCTTTGGTTTATCTCCTTTCTCGTCTTTTTCCTCATCTCCTTTCTCTTCATCCTTCTTATCTTTTTTATCCTTCTTATCCCTATCCTTATCAAAGGCATCACGTTCGGAATCTCTCATCCGAAACACCCGCTGAGCGCGTTCCGTCAGGAAGCCCGCATACACATCCAGATCAGTCCCCCAACTTCCGTGCGCCTTACGGCCGTGACGATTGGAAATCCACACCACGCCTTCCCCATCCCATCCCCAAGTCGGAGACATATCGTAGTAACCATTCTGGCTCACATCGACGTATTCTCCCTTCCCATCAGCCGGGATCATAACGATATTCTCAACCCAACGATTTTTTTGCAGCAACATGTAGAGGATGTGTTTGCTATCAGGAGACCAGGAAAACGGGAGATCTCCATCCTTATAAGAATAGGAACGAGAACCGTCGAGAAGCTGGGTCACGTTTTTACTTTCGACATCCAGAACGCAGAGCTGCACCCGATCTCGCAGAAAAGCGATTTTCTTACCATCTGGCGACCATTGGGGCTGAAAGGTCTCCTGATCTGTTTTGAGAAGAACCTCTTCTTTCAGAGCGGTTGCTTCATAAAAAGAAGTCTCTTCTTCTCGCACGATTTCCGTGGTGTAGAGATTCCAGCTTCCATCACGCTCGGAGGCGTAGACAAGTTTCCCACCCTCGGGATGAAAGTGGACCGAACGTTCCTGCTCCGGAGTATTCGTCACCCGCCGCGTCGCATTATACTCCACCGAGGTCACAAAAATCTCACCACGAGCAATAAAGGCAATTTCTGAACCATCTGCCGAAACTGACATTTCCTTAATGTCACTCGCGTAGCTCACACGATTGGAATTCTGTTTCTCTCCTGCCCGAATGATAATCTCCAGACGCCGTGGTTCGCTCTCTGGAGTCGCCATGAGATAGATCCCCCCATGGAATCCGAAAGCGAGTTGCCCAGACTTCGCTCGTGAGAGAAACCGGACCGGATGCTTTTCAAACTTCGTGATTTGAGCCGGCTCCCCTCCCGCGATCGTGCGCTTCCAAATATTAAAACTCCCACTCCGCTCAGAGAGGTAAAAGAAACTGTCATCTGATGCCCACACCGGCTGGCGATCTTCTCCCTCATAGTTGGTCAACCGACGGTGATTTTTCTGCTCCCGGTCATACAACCAGATATCGCGAGTCACGGAAGAACGATGATGCTTCCTCCAAGGATCTTCATATCCTTTCTTATCGTGGTAGAGAAATTGCTGCCCGGAAGGGGAAAAATTCACCATCTCGGCTGGGCTTGAAAACAGACGGGTGACGCGTCCACCTTCTGAAGGCACCTGATAAAGCTCCGCCAAACGTCGATTCGGAATATCGAGAGACTCCACCCGATCCTGCCGCACGGACTGAAAAAGCACCGCTTTCCCATCTGGCGTAAATGAGGAAGGCACATCATCTTTTGAATAAAAAGTTAGGCGCTGCGCAGCTCCCCCTTCAGCGGAAATCCGAAAGACATCCAGATTCCCATGGCGATTGGACGCGAAAGCGATCGATTTTCCATCAGGAGACCAAATGGGCATGAAATCTCGAGCCACATGCTGAGTCAGCGGAAAGGCTTGCCCTCCATCACTCGCAACGGTGTAAAGATCACCATCATGAGTGAATACGATCGTTTTTCCATCAGGAGAGAGCGAGGGATAGCGGAGCCACTGGGCCGATTCCGCCTGCGCGAAGAGCGAGATACCGAAAAGAAGAGAAAGAATTTTCACAGCGATAAGTCACACCAAAATCTCCCCTCTGCAAAGGGAGAATGAGAAAAGAATTCCTCAAATTCCCATGTCCTTAAAAATGGCCCAATTTAGAGCATCTCCGAAAAATAATAATTTTTCTGAAACTCTTCCGAGAAACTTCCTGATCCCCTTTGTGAAGACATCTCTTCTTCACTTCGATTATGAAAAAACAAATCATCTTCGCATCCACAGCCCTCATCACTCTACCCGCAGCTTATTCCGCCGTCGTCATTTCTGAGATCGATCTCGCAAATAACAGAGTCGAGCTGGTCAATACCGGAACCACCACTGAGAGCCTCACCTCCTTTTGGTGGTGTAATCGCGTCAACGGGAGTCCATTCTATACGCGAGTGAGTGATGACACCATCAACTCCTCTCTTTCAAGCGCCACAAGCTTTAGCAGCCTTGGTGCAGGGCAAACTCTCGTCCTCGATCTCGGCGCAGGACTTCTCCCAGATGCCAATGGGGAGCTTGGCCTTTATAATACGAATAGCTTTGGTTCAGCGACCGCGCTCGAAGACTACGTTCTCTGGGGAGGCAACGGGGTTCGTGACAGCGTGGCTCAAAACGCAGGAATCTGGAGTGATAACGAATTCATCGATGTCAGTAACATTGGCGCAGGAGAGTCGATTCAGCTCTCACTTGCGGAAGACGGAGACTTGGCCAGCGAATATTTCATTGGTGGCGCCTCTCTTGGAGTCGCACAATCAATTCCCGAGCCCAGCTCATTCCTACTCCTCTCTCTTTCCTGTCTCGGACTCTTGAGACGCCGCCGGAAGTAAGGATTTAGGCTACGCCATTTTCACTCTCTGACGCTCAGGGTCGATAAATTCGATCCAAGCTTCATCCCGGGATTGCTCTTTGAGACCAAAAAACGGGCGCCAGCGTGGAATTTTAGGCTCATTCAAGAGCCTCATCCCCGCCTCGTGGGGCAGGCGATTCGCCTTCTTCGTATTACATGGCACGCAGGAGGTGACAATATTGTCCCAGGTCATCTTCCCCCCACGATCACGCGGGAGGACGTGATCGAGATTCAGCTGATTCTCAGAAAAAGCACCTCGGCAATATTGGCAGGTATGCTTATCCCGCAGAAAGACATTCTGGCGGGTGAACTTCACCTCTTTACGCGGGAGGCGATCATAGAGGGCGAGAACGATGATTTTAGGTGCCCGAAGAGCCACTGAAACCGAATGCACGAGATCATCCATGAGGGAACAATCCCCTGAATAATTCACCCAAGAGCCAATATCATGAGTCTGATAGCGGCACTCGCCTTCTGTTTGCACCACTTGAGCATGCCCGAGGCATAGAAGTTTCAGCGCTCGCTTCACCGAGCAGGTATGCACCGGCTGCCAGAGACGATTCAAGACAAGGACGGGTCTTTCGAGAACAGAATGCATGATTTTTCCTTATTAGTATCAGATCAACCTTTCCTCGAAGATAAGGCAATCTTTAATTTATTTGTAATTTACTAAAATCCCACTTCCCTCGCACCCTTGGAAGATTCAAAGTCCCCCCATGTCCAGCCACTACGGCCAGCTTTTCAGAATTTCAACGTATGGAGAATCTCACGGTGGCGGCGTTGGCGTGGTCATTGATGGCTGCCCTCCCCGCATCCCACTCACCGAAGCCGATATCCAGCATGAACTGGATCGCCGTCGCCCTGGGCAATCTGAGGTCACCACTCCTCGTAATGAGGCTGATCAATGCGAGATTCTTTCCGGAACATTCGAAAACGTCACCCTAGGATCTCCGATTTCTATCCTCGTTCGGAATAAAGATCACCGTCCCGAAGCTTACTCCGAAATGGCGGAAAAATACCGCCCTTCTCATGCCGATTATGCTTATGATGCCAAGTTTGGCATTCGGAATTGGCAAGGCGGGGGACGCTCATCTGCCCGTGAAACCATCGGGCGCGTCGCCGCTGCGGCAGTCGCAGGGAAGGTCCTCAACCATCTCTGCCCTGGAATCGAAGTCATCGCCTACGTGAAGACCATTCAAGAACTCCAAGCCGATGTCGACCCCAACACCGTTCAGGCAGAAACAGTGGAATCGAACATCGTCCGCACCGGTGATCCTGCCATGGCAGATCCTATGATTGCGCGGATTAAGGAAATTCGGTCTGACGGAAATTCCGTTGGCGGCGTCATAGAAGCAGTGATCCGTGGATGCCCCCCTGGATTAGGCGAACCAGTATTTGACCGCCTCGAAGCAGATCTCGCGAAAGCGATGATCTCACTCCCCGCGACAAAGGGGTTCGAGATTGGCTCCGGATTTGGCGGCACTCAGCTCACCGGTCGAGAGCACAATGATCACTTTTACATGGAAGATGGAAAAGTCCGCACGAAGACGAATCGCTCCGGCGGCGTCCAAGGCGGAATTTCTAATGGAGAAAATATCATCTTCCGTGTCGCTTTCAAACCAACCGCTACCATTATGAGTTCGCAGCCCACCGTATCCAAAGATCTCCAAGACACCGAGCTCAAAGGACGCGGCCGCCATGATGCCTGCGTCCTCCCGCGCGCCGTCCCCATGGTGGAAGCCATGGCCCGCCTCGTCCTCTGCGACCACCTGCTGCGCCATCGTGCGTTCTGTGAAAACCTCTAATATTCAATCATATGGATTTCGGTAATTTTGATGCCAATGGCGCCACCGCCATTACGCTCGTCGTCTTCGCCGTGCTCGGCTTCATCAAACGCATGGTCAGTCTTTTTTTCACTGTCATCGCCCTTGGAGTCGGTGGAGTTGCAGGCATCTGGGGCTATAATAATGGCTTTACCATCGCGAGCAAAGCGGTCGAAAAACCGGAGCCCTGGATGTCAATCGCCGTCGCCATCATCGCCTTTCTCGGAGCCTTCACCATGATCCGTGGGGTTTTAAAATCCCTCACTGGCCGAGGCTCGGCAGGCAGTCAGGCCAAAAGCTTAGGCTTTGGCCTCCCCGGAAGCATCTTAGGCCTCGTGATGGGCGGAGGACTCTCCTTCGGGCTTCTCTCCGGCGTCCGCTATGGTGGCACCTTGTCAGAGCTTGACCACCTGAGAGACTACGTGAATGGAACGATCGAAAAAAATGCCGACTCCCCCCTTCTCGCCCGCCTCAAACAATGGATCGACAAGAGCCAAATCGGCCAACTCCATCAGAAAATCGATTTCCTGAACGACCCCGAAGAAGCCCAACTCGCTAAACTCGCCATCGTAAATGGCCAGGAAACCTCCGCTAAAGCCACTAAGGCCATTGTGATCAATGAAGAAGACATTCCCATGGCGCTTCCCGTCGATCAAGAGATTGAGGACAGCATCCGCACCGGAGACTTCGCCACCCTGCTCAAAAAAGCGAAAGAACTCGGCGTAGACGTGGACGCAGAAAAACTTCTCCGCATGAATATCGAAAAAGCGCTCGGGCTGCAGAAATAAAAAATGAAAGTCTCCGCGTCTTAGCGATTCAATTTTCCGCCGAAGCGGTTTAGAACCCTCTCGTGCCAGCCTCAGACTACATCGTAACCATCGGCCTCGAAGTCCACTGCCAGATCAAATCGCAGACCAAAATGTTCTGTGCTTGCCCGACTTCTTTTGGCGACGAACCCAATACGAACGTCTGCCCGACCTGCCTCGGCCTGCCCGGAGCCCTTCCCGTGTTGAATGAATTCGCCATCGAGCGGACCATCCTCTCCGGCATGCTCATCGGTTGCGAAACTCCTCCCACCGTGGTCTGGGATCGGAAAAATTATTTCTACCCCGACATGCCCAAGGACTATCAGATCACCCAGCTTGATCTCCCCCTCTGCCTCGGAGGAGGAGTCCCACTCTACTCTCATAACTACCCCAAAGATCATCAAAAGAGCATTGTGAACCCCGGTAAAGTCGTCGGCGTCACCCGCATTCACCTAGAAGAAGACGTCGCCAAATCAACCCACCAGGCGCGCACCTCACTCATCGACTACAACCGGGCTGGCACCCCTCTCATGGAAATCGTCTCTGAGCCTGAAATCGAATCCGCAGAGGAAACCGTCGCCTACCTCAAAACGCTCCAACAAATCCTCATTGCCGGTAAAATATCTGACGCCAGCATGGAGAAAGGACAAATGCGCTGCGATGTAAATATCTCCCTGCGCAAAAATGAAAGCGACCCCCTCGGCACCAAAATCGAGCTCAAAAATATGAACTCCCCTTCCGCAGTTCGGCGAGCCACCCATTACGAAATCGAGCGCCAAGCCGAAGCCCTCGACAATGGAGAACCACTCGTCCAATCCACCCGACGCTGGAGTGAAGAACTCGGAGAAACTCAACTCATGCGAGGGAAGGAAGATGCCCACGACTATCGCTACTTTCCCGACCCCGACCTGCTTCCTGTCGATACCGCGGCTTACATCGAAAAGGTCCGCCCCCTCGTCCCGGAACTTCCGCATGAAAAATCTGACCGCTTCCAGTCAGAGCTTGGCCTCACCGAATACGACGCCTCGGTCATCACCTCCGATGTCCCCCTCTCCGCCTACTTCGAAGCCACCGCGGCACACTCCCAGGCCACCGGTAAAAAAATTGCCAACTGGATCATCAATAACCTCCTCGGCCTCCTCAATGAACAATCTCTCGAAATTGGTGATTCACCCATTACCCCAGAAAAGCTCGCCCTCATTCTTGATCTCATCGAAGCCGGCACCATCTCTAACAGCCAAGCGAAAGACCTCTTTGCAGCCCTGTGGGAGGCCCCAGAAAAAGACCCCGCAAGCTTAGCGAAAGAAATGGGATTCGAGCCCGCTGACACCGGAGCCATCGAAGCCATGATTGATGAAGTCATCAAAGCAAACCCTGATAAAGTCACCGAAATCCAAGGCGGGAATGAGAAGCTGCTCAACTTCCTCACCGGACAAGTCATGAAGGCCTCCAAAGGAAAAGCCAATCCCAAGATCGTCACCGACACTCTGCGCGGGAAGCTCTTATAAGATTCAAAAAAAAACGCCCTACCCCCGTCAAACAAGTTCAACAAGGGTAGAGCACACGTTTTTAGCAAAGACAAACGAATAGCATATGGGCTTTTCGTTCTGAAGAATAGATACACCAGCCATCGGGTCACCGTCAAATTTCACGGTATAGCCCGATCGTCTAACCTCGCCAATCGTCTAGTCTCACTCAGCGCTAGCAGCCTTAGCCAAAAGGCTGCCGCTTAAAAGACATCACGATTTCATCGTTTTGATAACGTGTCATTTGCTATCAATTGATCCGTCTCCGTTCATCAGGAAAATCAATTCTCATCTTGTGCTCCTCAAACACAATGCGCCCCGCACCCGTCTCGGTGATGTCTTTCTCCATCCACTTCAACTCTTGCTCAAAGAGCTCACTCAAAGATTCGAATGCGCTTGAGACAAAAAGTAAAAATCCTTGCGGCATCATCACCTGCCCAAATCGCCCACCCGCTGGAATGATTCCCAAAAGACTTCCTCCATCCTTGCGAATGAAAGTCGTGTATGAATCATTCTCTTTTTTCTTCCGCTCGATCCGGACATACATCGACACCGTGTGGACATGGCCTTGAATCTCGCGCTCCATAATAATCTCACAACGCCCTCCCTCTTCTTCCTCAAAACGAACCCACACCCCTTTCAAGGTGACATATTCAGCGAAGAGGCCCTCTTGCTTCGTCTTCAGATTTTCTGCCAACCAACTATTCACCTGGCGCTCAGTGAGCTCAACCGCTTGGCGGGTCTTAGCGGCATTCTCGATCGCTCCACTCACACTCGGCGGAATCTGCACCCGATCATCTTCATGGTAACCATCGATATCCGAGAGATCTTGGGGAATGAAATTGTAATACACACAATATCCCAAACCCGAGATCATGAGGAGACAGAGGAGAACGAACAATTTCTTCATAATTTGTGTGAACAAACTCACCGATCAGGAAGGCAATGACAAGCGGGCTTTTTTCACCTTTTTCACGAAAAACGCATCCTCTCTTCATAGAACCCCTTCAGCATGCGACTCATGATGCTGCTCGCCCTCTTGAAAGGCTCCCCCGGCGAACTCCGTTCTTGGATCGAGCCTGATGGGAAAATCTCCCACTCATTTGCGATCTGCCTCTTGCTCATCATCCTCGGATTTGGAAGCTACGGACTCACCGTAGGCTTCTGGAAAAGCCCACTCATGGGAGCCTACGTGGGCCTTAAGATGCCTCTCCTCATCTTCACCACGCTGATTTGTAATAGCCTTCTCAATGGCATGATCGGCCTCCTCTTGGGCAGCGGTTTGGGATTTCGCCAATCGTTTCAAGCCCAGCTCGTTAGCTTTGCCGTCGCAGCACTCATTCTGGGTTCACTCACCCCCGTGACCTTCTTCATGGCCCTGAACGCACCGGAATATGCGAATTTTCTTGTCTCTCACACCCTCCTCATCGCCTACGCCGGAGTCATGGCGAATATTCACCTCCTCCGCCTCTTGCTGGAGACGACTCCCAGTCGAAAAATCGCGCTGCTCACCCTCGCTTCTTGGCTCGGGGGCAACGCCTTTGTGGGTGCGCAGTTTTCATGGATCTTCCGCCCCTTCTTTGGCGTCCCGGGCCTCCCTGTCACATTCTTACGTGACAATCCCATGCAAGGAACCTTCTACGAAGCTCTCTGGCATTCACTCTCTCTCATGACCAACGGATATCCCCTCGTCGGACTTCTCTTTGCCATGGCGGGACTCGCTCTTTTCATCTCTCCGCTATTTTTCACCAAAAAATCTCCCCCACTTCAGTCGCCTAAGTTCCCCTAACAATTTTGTGAGCACGGCTGCTTACCTTAACCTTCCTGAACGTTTTTCCCCATCCTCATTAGCCTGCCAGTATTGCCCGCTCTCGACCTCAAGACAGGTCAACCATCCTCCATCATATACGTGCGTATCTACACAAATCGCATGCCCGACACTCAATGGACGTCCCCCTGCTTGCGGAGTATGACCACACACCATCGTCTTTCCGGAATAATGCGGCTGAGGATCCCCAAAACGCTGCCAAAAAATGACCTCATCATCCTGCTCCTCACAGGCCAGTTCAGGATCAAGATTCGCATGAACGAAAATATGCTCCTCTGCTTCATGATATGGAAGAGTCTGATTCAGAAACTCCCAATGCCGGTCCGGAATATCTTTCAACGTGTCCGTTTCATAAGAATTTAAAGTCGCCCCTCCTCCCCACACCGGTCCCAACCACGAATAGGCAAACCGTGGATCCACCAGCGCCCGCAGCATCCCAATTTCATGATTCCCACGGAGCGGCACAAGCGTATGCGTATCCTGCAAGCTCAATAAAAAATCAATCACTCCGCGTGTGTCCGGCCCGCGATCAACATAGTCTCCCAGTGTAATCAAGGTGTCCTCACTCGTGAGCCCCACCTCATGCACAAGGCTCTCTAAAGATCGCAAACAGCCATGAATATCCCCGATCGCTAACGTCCTCATTTCACAAACCATGCTGCGAGTTATCCGCGCATGAAAGGCTTTTCCGACATCGCGCTCACCAAGCGCGTGAACCAGCTCCAGAGGCCATCAATTTCCGGCAGATAACTCAAAGAAAGGGAAAGCGAGCGAGTCTCTCCACGCAGAGAAGAGCCGCCATCTCTTAAAAATCTCGAAAAAAGTCTTTCCCAAACCACCTTCGCAGTCGTAGGGTCCGCCCGTCGGCTTTGAAAGCTAGACATCCCCAATAATACCATTTCGCTCGGCTAGCTCAGGGGTAGAGCACTACATTGACATTGTAGGGGTCGCAGGTTCAAATCCCGCGTCGAGCACCATTTGAAAATGAACGGCTTAGGAGAAATCCTAAGCCGTTTTTCTTATGCTTGGAAAATCCATTATTGCCCAATAGCTGCCCATTGGTTCCCATATAATATTGGAAAACAGCGGTGAATTTGACAAAATCTCGGCTACTGACCTCTCCCCAATCCCTATTTTTGAATTGTGATGGGCCAGCCTTCGTAAGGTTGGTCTTTAGGACCAGAGGTGTAAGGCCAGTTCGCTAAGGTAATTTGCTTTGTCTTGGCATCATAGGTTGTGATGGCGTAGCCGACCGCACGATCAAAAAGGCGCGATGGCTCCCGATCAATATCCCAAGGATTCGAGACCGCATGTAAGGTAAATTTGTTTCCAAACCCATCTTCAAATCCACCAAGCCATCGCGGCCAATCAGGTTTCGGATTCTTTGGGGCGATCTTTGGCATCCAACGGCGGGGCCAGACATTAGCGATGGCAGGAGTGGCGATCCACCAAGTGCCATCTTGGTAATTGTCGATGCCATACTGACCAGTGGTTCCAAGATGCTGATCTCCCACTATGTGAATCGCATCCGCTTTTTTAAGAAGCTTGAGTGCGACCTTTTGTTTGTCCTGCGGCCAGCCATTTGTATCGAAGTCTGGTTTGGGCTCATCGTTTGGAGCGTAATCTCCTTTTTTATAGACTGGGAGTTGGGGAACGTTTTTGTCGTGGTGCATCTCCATCGGGAGCGTTTGTGGTGCGAGGAAGGGCGATTGCGAAATGAGAATTTTAAAAGGAGACTGCTGCTCGGCCCATTTTGAAAGGAAGTTTTCCTGAAGAGGCCCGAGAAGTTCCAACCCTTCTTTGAGACTTTGAGTTTTGGGATTCCAAGCGAGATTTTGAGGCCATCCGTTATTGATTTGCGCTTCAGGGAAGTGAGATTTGGGTGCTGACTTAAATTGCCGATCAGCAATGATGGCAAAATCAAGGGGGCCATATTTCCAGGATGTGAAGTATGTCGTAATCCCGTTTTTTGCCAGAGGCTGATTCTTAGAAATTGGAAGATTTCCGGTCTGAGTCCGGTGAACCATGTTGACGAATTCAGGTGACATTTTATAGCCCCCGGAATCTTGTTTTTCGCTATTTGTGCCTTTGGTGGAGGTGAGTTTGCCGCCAGCCCCCCAGATATTGCCATGCATGACATCGTGATCATCAGGGATGGTGATGGAAGGGGTTGTCATGAGCAGTTTCCGCCAGGTCCAGCCGTGCATGGCATACTTTCTCAAATAACAAAGGTTTGCTCTGGGATCAGGTTCCTGAGAGCTGAGGAATCCATAACCACCGATCCCTTCATAGATTTGATCCCCATGAAAAGTGATCACGTCGGGTTTGTGATCGGAGACGTTTTTTTCCAAGAGTGTATGTGGAAATCCAGTTGAGTCGTTACAGGAAAGAGAGGCTATTTTAAGAGCCTGATCTTTTTGAGGAATCGCGCGGATGATTCCTCGCATCAAGTGGTCTTGGTATTTGATGCTATAGTAATTTTCCTGAGCGCTTTGTAAGAGAGGGATTTCAAAGTGAGCGGTGTAAGAAATAGGGTCAATGGAAGCGGTCGTCTCGGCCCCACCGATATTTAGGATGACATCACCGCTGACGGGAGCCATCTGGACAAGAAGGCGGAGCTTTTTATCAGAATGCACCGTATAGGTACTCCACCAGATCGGGCCAAAGGTGCGTTCTGGGTGAGATTGGATCGCTGATCCCGAAAGCTTCCAATTGCTAAATGCAAAACGAGCTTCTCCTGCTCGGCGCTG
Source organism: uncultured Verrucomicrobiales bacterium (assembly GCA_937930235.1). Lineage (GTDB taxonomy): Bacteria > Verrucomicrobiota > Verrucomicrobiia > Verrucomicrobiales > Akkermansiaceae > SW10. The sequence continues at coordinate 31,519 of CALGLJ010000151.1, forward strand.
ATTCAGAGGTTTGAGGCGGTCGGTCTCACTTTTTAAGCGGCCGAAATTTGCTCCACCCAAAGAAACTTGGGGTCGAGGCTTTTTGAGATCGATGCGACGCAAGGGCTGAGATGAAGCGGTCAAAGCGACTAACCCTTCGGTCCACCCGGGATGGATCCCAGTTTTTTTGTACGAAAGATCACCGACTTGCAGGGTCATTTCCGTGCTAGATCCGCTGACTGACATTTCGAACGGACCTTGGCGGGATTTCAATACCGGAGCCGCAGGGTCGGGGGTTCCAATAAAGAGTTTTCCGTTCGCTAAGATCCCGACCGGAAGCCCTACTCCGTAAATGGTGGCTTCCCGATAATCACTCTCAGGACCGCTCGCTCCTTGAAGCCCGAGTTGAAAACCAACAAAACCCTTAGCGGAGAGTTTAGGAGATCGTTGCTCTACCGTCGCGGAGATTTTAAAATCTCCATTGCCAGTGAGTGAACTGGTCAGTGAAACCACACTGCGATTTCCTCCTGAAATGGTATTGACGATTTTTCCATCTTGCAGACGCCAGTCTTCCATCGGCTTGGTCCAAACCTCACCACTGACAAAAGGACGATCCAGCCCGGAAGGAATCTGAGGGGTCACCTCAGCTGCTACGAGAGTTGGCGAGAAGTGACATAGAGATGAGATGAAAACAAAGAGATAGCGCATAAACAATGAAATGGTCTTTTTGCCAGACTGGTAAAAATCCCAGCTCCCTAGAAGAGCGAATTTACGAGTGGAGCTATTTTTTATGATCCAATTTTCCCTCTCACATGCTTCATATTAGCGGCATGGAAAGTTACCGCACCCTCGATCCAGAGAAAATGATCGAGACTTCGCAAAAAATCATAGTCCAAATTGATGAAACATTCCCGGACTCAGGTCTTTCCAAGGTCGGGCACTCCTTTGAATCCCTTGCAAAAGAGACCATTCAAAATGCGGTTGAATTGAAAAAACCGCTCTGGAAGATTCGCATTTTCTCTTCCGCTCTCATCCTCTTCGTTCTGGTCTGGACGGTGATCATTCCTTTTTCACTAAATTTAAAACAAGATGTCACAAGTTGGGCTGAATTTATGGAAGGCACGGATGCGGCCCTACACTTGATGGTCATTTTGGGAGGTGGACTCTTTTTCATTGCGAGTTGGGAAAAACGCAAGAAACGTCATGCCGCTCTGGATTCCTTAGCTGAACTCCGATCAATCGCTCATATCATTGACATGCACCAGATCACCAAGGATCCCGGATTAGAGCACATCAAGCCATTGTCTGACCCAAATATTCCTGATACTCGCACTGTCCGCTCTGACGCTCAGCTCGCTCTCTATTTAGATTTTTCAAGTGACATGCTCTCCATTGTGGGAAAATTAGCCTCAATTTACGCCGAGCATTTGCATGATCGAAGCGTCCTCGATGCGGTCAATGAAATCGAATCTTTAACCAATGGATTATGCGCTAAGTTATGGCAGAAAATAATGATCATCAATCACATGGCAGATTCTCATGCTGATGCCAAAGCTGAGCAAATCCCAGAAATGGAACAGGGGCACGGTTGAGAAATTTCATTTCACATAAGCGCTTAAGAGATTGACGATCGCAGCCTTGGGCGAGGACACGGTGTTGTTAGTCATAATGGCAAACACCAACTTTTTTCCAGAATACGTGGTGAGGATCCCCGTGTATGTTCGCACTCGAGTGAGACTCCCGGATTTTGCACGGACTCGCCCCGCAATCGCGGAATTTTTTCCAAAAGTACGGAGAGTCCCTGATTTTCCGGCAAGAGGTAATGATTGAATAAAATTATCTGCATGAGGGCCAGAGGAAGCTCTTTTTACAATACTGGCCAGTTGGCGGGCCGTGATACTATTACGAGGTGAGAGGCCGGAGCCATCGTGGGCGACAAATCCAGTCATATCAACTCCTTGCTTCGACCAGTGGAGTTTGATCTTGGAAGCCGAAGCACTTGTGGAGCCACTTTTAGAGAGTTCTTTAAAAATAGAGTCTGCGTAAAGATTCACGCTGCGATGGTTTGTCGCCTTAATAATGATGGAAAGCTTAGGTGATTCTTGTTGATGAAGAAGGCGAGCCTCCGTGATTTGAGTGCGTTTAACCTGAATCTTTCCGAGAATCGGGAAATTCCTTTTTTTGAGATAATCACGGAAAGCGGTCGCACAAGACAGAGGAGGATTGGGAAGGGCTCCTTTAATAGAAAATTTTCCTCCAAAAGGAATGGTTCCTCGCATGGAAATGAGGGTGCCACCAGGAGCGGCATAGACATATCCTTGGTCCCCACTGCCAGCAGTTCCAGTGCGCATGTGATTTTCAAAAATTACTTCAGGGGGTGTTGGAAAGGTCGACACTAAAGCTGCGGGACCGCCCAGTTTCCCTGGTTTAAAAGTGAGACGATAAGAGTTCTTATGATAGTTCAGCCCACAAGCTCCCGCTCCATAGTAGTTCCCGATATCACCCCATGGCCAGGAATCAGGAATGGTCCGATCTTCAAATCGAGAAGGATCCACAATGAGGTCACCTTTTAACTCGGTGAGACCAGCCTTGAGGAGAGCGGCATGCCAGCCGGAAAATTCACTTTCGGGTGAGGAGGCGGAGAGAGTGGGGTCGCCACCCCCTTTAATGACGAGATGATTATCAACGAGAAATAGGCGAGTGGAGAAGGTATGATTTGGCCCACGCAACTGGAGAGCAGTGGCGGTGGTGACGGCCTTCATGGTCGAGGCCGGAATAAGGGCGAGGTCAGCTTGATGGCTAGCAATGGTTTCCGTGCCATCGAGCGAGATGATATGAACTCCAACTGAAGCCGTCTTTAACGACGGGTGAGCCAAAAATTCTTCAAGCGGAGTTCCCTGCGTACAGTATGTGAGGAGAAATAGGAAAATGAACGCTTTCATCAGTCTCGATCTTGACTCTCATTCCGAGTGAGATCAAGCGAGAGCGGAGATTGTCTCAGCTTAGTGGTGATCGCTTTTAAAAAACGGATTGCGTTCACGACTTCCAAATCCATTCAATCTTCACCTCAATGTCCGGATTGATACTTTCGTGCACGGGGCAGGTCATCGCGGTATTTTTGAGAAGTTGAGCATCTGGGTGATCTTCAGGAAGGGGCATATTTATCTGCACCGGAAGACAGGAAATTCTCCGAGGGAGCTCAGCAGACATTTCTTTTCGAACCACAATATTGAGTTCCTTGAGATCGATCTCCTTTCGCTGTGCAACAATGCCCATGACTGTTGCCATGCAACTGCCGAGAGCGGTCGCGACAAGATCTGTAGGGGAAAATGCTTGTCCCAGACCATGATTATCCACTGGAGCATCGGTTTCAATTCGAGCGCCGCTCGGCATGTGCTGCGACTGACAACGTAGCTGCCCCTGATAATCAATTTGTATTTCAACCATGCCAAGTTCTCGGAAAGGGAGGCTGCTTTGGCAAGGACGATCTCTTTTCCAAAATCGTCGCACGAACAGCACTTCGTTTAACAAACTGAGAGTCTTGAAGCCATGAGTGGCTGCCTTGACGGTAGAAGGTATTCTGAGCTATAGTCAAACTTGTCAGAATTTTTTGACAACAACACCTAAGATAAAAACCAAAAACAATGAAACAATGGATTACAACATGGACGGTAGCGCTGTCTCTCACAACGGCGGCTCTGAGCGATGAATTCAAGCAACAGGCTCAGAAGATCAAAGGGCTTTATCAAACAGGAGTGAGATCCATGAATGATGGTGAGATCGAAGCGGCGCGGGCTGCATTTACAGAAATCCTCTCCATTCAACCTAACCATGGCCACGCTCGCTATCAACTGTCGCAACTCAAGAGTAACCATAGCAGGATCTTATTATCCCGTCGCAAAGCACTTTTCAAAAAAACGAAAATCGCAAAAATCGATTTTGAAGAAGCCCCGCTTTCGGAAGTCCTCGAAACACTGGATTACCTCACCGCAAAATCGACTGATAAGAAATTCACCCCAAACTTTATCATTCAAGATAGCAAAGGGGTCCTGAAACAAGCTAAAGTGACCTTAGCTTTATCAAATATCCCGCTTGCAGCGGCTTTAAAATATTCCCTAGAGCAAGCTGGAGCGAGTGTGCGTTATGATGCACATGCAACGATCATCACTCCGCTTTCACGAGTCGGGAAATAGAACCTGCTCCAACAAAAAGGACCTCCAAACGCTTCCTCCATCACCATGTGAAATGGATCATTACACAGGATAAAGTAAATCTCCTCCGGCAGAGCTGGAGGCTTTCCGGTTGAGATCGTAAAGCGAGAAAATCAAACATCTCCTGACCGTCGGGAAAGCCGCTTCTCAGCTCCATCTTAGGGTGGATCAGCCGCCAGTTACTTGTTTTTTAACGATTCAGATGGAATCGCGGAGAAAAAATTAAGATTTCAACTTCATTGACCGTAGTGATCTCAACGAAAAACGATCTCTTTCAATGAAATACCTTACTATCATTACCTCCCTCATTGTTGCCAATTCCAGCTTTGCCGAAAATAGCATTTCTGAAACTCAGAAACAATTTCTCAAAAAATACAAAACTCACAAAAAAATCGTCCCACCTGACCAAGCTCTAATCAACACCGATCAGGAGCCAGACCTTAGCACCGGCTTCACTCCTCTCTATAACGGGAAAGATCTTGAAGGCTGGACCTCAAAAGGCGGGACCTGCACCTTCGAGGCCCAAGGCGATACCATCGTTGGAACCTGTGTCAAAGGCTCCCCCAGCACTTACCTCGTCACTAATAAAAGTGATTATACCGACTTTATCTTTACCGCAGAAATAAAGTGGGAAGTGGATGGCAATACCGGCATCATGTTCCGAGCTCAGAGCAAGCCTGGAAAAAAATATGAAACCGTATTCGGCCCTCAGGTCGAAATGGAAGGCTTTGGCTTCATGAAAGGGACTCGGGGATGGTCTGGTGGCATCTATGGTCAGGCTTGCGGCGGATGGATTTACCCTCTCTGGCTGAAAGCGCATGACGAGGCCAGAAAATCACTGAAACCTGACGGATGGAATCGCGTAACAATCCATGCCACCGGAACCAAGGTGAAAACTTGGGTGAACGGCATCCCAGCCACTCATTGGAGCAATGACAAATACTTGAAAGGAAATTTCGGTCTCCAAGTTCATTCTGGAAAAAAGGGAACGATTCACTTCAAAAATATCAAAGTGAAAGAGCTGCCTAAAACTTCAGAATAGTTCGCTGCGAGAAAAAGTCCCAGTGGAGAAAAGAGTGCAATGCTAATGTCTCGATCGCTAAGTGTCTCGATAAGAACTGGCGATGTTTGAACACGCTCACTCCCGCATCACGAACACCCGTCCCCTTCCGCTCAGCAACTTCTTCCCCGGCCTCACTCGCATCCGCCCCATCTCCTCGCAGTAACGCTCGGACACTTCCCGTACAAACCCTTCGCTCCCTAACACCACTCCTCGACTCATCGCCCGAATCCGAGTCTCCCGCAATTTGAGAGCCTCCTTCAGCTTCACCTTTGTCATCTCCTCAACGCTCACTCCTTTCTTCTTCGACTCTCGCTTCTCTCCCGTTTTCGGATCCTTTTCACCCACTGAAACCCCCTCTTCATACAGCCAACAACGATAGATCGCGCTCGCTTTTGTCTCCCATGCATCTTGGGCAGCCTGCACCACCTTACAAAGCCCCCTCCGAGCGCGCCGACTCCCACTCATCGCCTCCCCATACCCCGTCCACCGAGACTTCGCCGGATCATCCACCAAACCCGCTCGCACCGGATTGAGATCAATGTAAGCAGCCATCATCCGCAACGCGTCTCCATTTTCCACCAAGACCGAGTGAAATCGATCCATCCACAAGGTCCCACGTCGTCCATGCAGTTTATTATACCACCGGGAGAATCGCTCCTTCAGCTCCTTAACGAAGAGACTGACATCACAAAAACGCTGCTTAAAACGATTCAAAAGCACCTCAATCTCCTTCTCCCGTCCCTGATCCCGCAATTTTTCCAACTCCTCTTCTAACTGCTTCAAAAAAGCCTTCGAGTAGACCTTCCCGAGATGTGCAAGCAAGCGATTCTCCCCTTCGTCTCCTTCAAATCTTCGCAACCATCGCTCCCGGTCAGGCACCTTCACCAACAAATGAAAATGATTATCCATCAGCGCATAAGTGAGAAGTTCCACCCCCGCAAACTCCGCCATGCGCCACATCATGCGTCGAAAAGCCTCCTTTTCCAGATCCCCCAAGAGAAACTCACCGCCGACAATGCGAGACATGACATGATAGCAACCCGTCC
>CALGLJ010000152.1 GCA_937930235.1 uncultured Verrucomicrobiales bacterium
GGGACAAATGCGAGGAGTGGGAGTGGTGTTCTCGCAGCTTTTCGGAATCGACGTATCAACGGGGGTGTTTGTGGGAGGAGCGATTGTGTTCTTTTATGCCGGCTTGGGCGGGATGAAGGGAATCACTTATACGCAAGTGGCGCAGTATTGTGTGATGGCTTTTGCTTATACCATTCCGGCAATCTTTATTGCGATTGCGCTGACGAATCATTTCATTCCCCAGTTGGGCTTTATTGGTAATTATACCGCAGGAGGGGAATCGGTGCCCTTTTTGGAGAAGCTGAACAATATCAATACCGAGCTAGGTTTTCGGAAATATACTGATGGGGGGCTTGAGACGATCGATCTCTTTTGTATCACGGTGGCATTGATGTGTGGGACGGCAGGGTTACCTCATGTGATTGTCCGTTTCTTTACGGTCAAAGATGTCAAGGCGGTGCGCACCTCTGCTTGTTGGACGCTCGCGTTTATTGCCGTCATTTATCTCACCGCTCCCACGATCGGGGCCTTCTCCCGCGTCAATCTGGTAGAGAAACTCCATGAGACTCCACGTGCCGAAGTGCCGGCGTGGTTTGACCAATTTGAGGAGACCGGGCAGATGGGCTGGGAGGATAAAAATGGGGACGGCAAGATTCAATATGCGGCCGATGAATCGAATGAGTTGAAATTTGGAAACGACATCATGGTCATGGCGAATCCTTATATGGCGGAGCTTCCCAAATGGGTCATTGGCCTATTGATGGCGGGTTGTATTGCGGCGGCGCTTTCGACTGCGGCGGGTCTTCTTTTGGTTCTCTCGACCTCGATCTCGCATGATCTCATGAAAAAGATCATCAAGCCCGATCTCACGGATCGAGAGGAGATCAAATACGCACGGATCGCTTCTCTGGTGGCGCTGCTGGTGGCGATCTATTTTGGGATCAACCCTCCCTCAGCCTTCATTGCTAAGACGGTGGCGTTTGCCTTTGGTCTTGCCGCTTCATCATTTTTTCCAACGCTGCTCATGGGAATTTTCTCACGCCGTATGAACAAAGAAGGAGCGATTGCAGGCATGATTGCGGGAATTGCATTTACCCTCGGGTATATTATTTATTTCCAGTTTGGTGCGGGTATCGGACATCCGGAGAAATACCTCTTTGATATTTCGCCAGAGGGTATTGGGGCGCTCGGAATGATTCTGAACTTTGTCGTCGCGGCCATCGTCTGTGCGCTCACCCCGGCACCTCCGCGAGAGGTAAGAGAGCTCATTGATCGCGTCCGCTATCCGGAAACGCGATAATAAATAGGCTCGCGCGTGACATGGGGGAGCGTTATTTCTCCCTCATGACCTACGCTGAACGCCTCCAGAAGCGGATTGAAACTACAGGTTCTGCTCTCTGCGTGGGACTCGATCCCCGTCCAGACTTGACCCCAGGAGACATGGCGGAGTTCCTCCGTCGAGTGATTGGGGAGACTGCGGAGTATGCGGCGGCTTTTAAGCCAAACATTGCGTACTTTGAAGCGATGGGGATTCGGGGAATGGAGATTTTAGAGGCCTTATTACAAGAAATGCCGAAGGAAGTTCCCGTGATTCTGGATGCCAAACGCAGTGATATCGGTGAGACTCAGAAATATTACGCCCGCTCCTATTTTGAAAACTGGGGGGTGGATGCGGTGACTCTGAGCCCCTTTCTGGGTTATGATACGCTGGAGCCATTTTTGGATTGGGAGGGGAAGGGGATCTATCTTCTCGCGGTCACCTCGAATCCCGGCAGTGCAGATTTTCAGCGTCGTGATTGTGAAGGGAAGGCGCTCTTTGAGAGAGTCGGTGATCTGTGCACGCGGGCGCAGGAACAGGGAAAAAAGACCAATGTGGGCCTGGTGGTGGGATTGACCAATGCAGGAGAAGAGGTGTTACAGAATCTGCCCGATGTGCCGCTTCTCGTCCCCGGTCTGGGTGCCCAAGGAGGGAGTTTAGAGGCTCTGAAAAGTGCAGGCACCGCTCCGAACGTCGTGAATGTTTCACGTGGGATTTCATATGCCGATGGAAATACGGACTATGCGGGTCTGGCGAAAAATTGGGCCGAACAGATTGCGCAAGGTTTATCTTAAAATAGGAAGAATATTCGAAAGTTTACGCTCTCTTCATTTGTGTCCGCTTCCAAAGAAAATCGTCACTCTGGCCTGCGTCCGAAAAAAGGATGGCCGCAGCGGAATTATGCTTTTTGGAGGCACCGGATCATTCCTCAGATTTTTAAAAAACGGGCCGGAGAAACGCTTGCTCCCATTCATCTGCCGCCCGGAGAGGGGAAGGTGCGTCTGACTTGGATCGGGCATGCTACTTTCCTAGTGCAGTTTGAAAACCATACCGTCATCTTTGACCCCAACTGGGCGAATTGGCACGGGCCGGTTAAGCGCCAGATTGAACCCGGCCTCAGTCTCAATGATCTCCCGGAGCTTGACCTCGTGTTGGTCTCGCATGCCCACTTTGATCATTTGCATAAACCTTCTCTACGGGTGATTCAGGCTCGTGATGGAATTGTGGTTCCGAAGGGGAGTGCCGCTCTTGTGAAGTGGCTGAAGTTCGATGCCATCCATGAGATGGCAGTCTGGGAAGAATGCGAGATTGGAGGAGTGCGCATCGTTCACACGCCGAGTCACCACTGGGGCGCGCGCTATGGCGCAGATGTTCATCGCGACTACGGTGGTTTTCTTGTACGTTCGGGAGGTCGTAATATTTTTCACTGTGGCGATTCGGCTTATTTCGAAGGCTTCCGAGAAATTGGCAAACGGGAAGAGATCTGTTTTGCCCTCCTGCCAATTGGCGCTTACGAGGCTCCGAGCGGGCGGGATGTTCACATGAATCCGGAAGAAGCTCTTCAAGCGTTTGAAGACCTGGGAGCAGAATACATGTTCCCGATGCACTATGGAACATTTCCCCTAGGTAATGAGCACCCTGATGAGCCAATCGCTCGCCTTCTCGTAGAAGCTGAGAAGCGCGGGGTGGCGGACCGAGTCATTGTGCCTCAAGCGGGTGAGGGAATTGAGCTATAGGAGGAGAAAAGCTCCGACCCACAGTGGCCCCCCGACGAATCTTCTGATTAATATTCGAATTGCTAAGCAGACCTTGTTCAGTCAAATTTCTTATATGAGTTTTCTGAACAAACCATTGGTTTTTGGTTTATCGATTTTACTGAATCTGGCGGGATGGGCTGACGAGACGCCTGAGCGTGAGTGGACCTCAACTGCTGGCACGACCATCACCGGAACGGTCACCGAACTGAACGATGGCGTGGCTTCTATTGTCAGTAAAAATGGCCGAAAACTGAAAGTGCCTCTCAATAAACTTTCTCCTTCAGATCAAGCTTACCTGAATGATTTCTTTGAAGGAGAAAATACTGATGCCAGTCCGGCCGCTGTAGCCGTTGGAAAGAGCGAAACCGTGGGTCCGATTGATGCCGGAGACGGCTCCTCATACTTTCTCTATCTTCCGAAAACTCTTGTCCCGGGAGGTTCCGCTCCGCTGCTCTTCTGGACAGGCTCGGGAGAAAGCCATGCGAAAACCTTGAATCATTGGAAAAAGACGGCTGACATTATTGGAATTGCTCTCGCGTGTTCCAAAGAAGCGAAGAATGGAAACAACCCTAAATCCAATGGTGATCACACGCGAACCTGCCTGAAGCATATTCAAAAAACAGTACCCGTTGATATTCGGAGAGTCATCTTCTCAGGTGGGTCTGGCGGAGGCGTCAGCTCCATCAGGAATTGTGCGAGCCTGCCCTGTATCGGGGCCATACCATTCATTGCCTGGGAGCCGGAAGGGACGAGGTATCCCAAAAATGCGTTTTTCTACTTCGGAACCGGAGCGCATGATTACAATCGCTACAGTACCGCCGAGGCTGTCTCAAATTTGGGAAAACGGGCGACGCACCGACTGTATCCAGGTGGCCATACCATTACAGGCTGGGAACCAGCGGAAGATGGTCTGCTGTGGGTCTACACCCGCCATCTCTACGCTGATCGCTCTCGGTATCTCAAGGAGGCAGAAGCCTTTGAACCTCGCCTTCTCGCATGGATCAAAGAGCTTGCGACCACGAAACCGCACGAAGCTTACTACTGGGTCGATCATCTTTTGAACACTTGTAATGTCTCAGGGGGAATCGTGACCGAGCTCGATGATCTCTTTGAGACATACTCTGCTAATGCGGACAGCATCATGTATCTTCGTGGCCGTCAGGAATTAGAGAAATTCTCCAAACGTTTTCTCTCAAACAAACCAGGAGGATCCCTCCGCGGCCATACCACGGACCAAATCCAACGCTCCGCGAAAAAATTCCAGACAAGGTATGAAGGAATAGCGGATTTAGGTCAGATCTTCGCAGATTTGGCTAAGAAGACAGATTGACCTCAGAGGGCATCCAAACTTCCTCTGAAATTGATGCCCCTCCGGCATCGGAAAAGCGCGTCGCGGGATCGTTTCATCGGACTCGCGTGATCATTCGTTTTCTAAAGAGTGTCTGATCAGATAGTCATCATGCCCCAAAAAGGCAAATTGACCTAAGCTGAGCGCGTGCATCAGGCTTCGACAAAGGAGCAGAAAATGCCCCCAAAAAGACCCAAATCTGCGTGCCGAAAAAATGAAAATTGTGAAAAAATCACAAAAATTTCACCTGCCGATCAAGCAGCTCAATGAGTTATTTTTGTAAAATATAACTTCATTCTTGATGTTTAACAAAAGTTAAATATTTTAAGTGTCTCTTTAGTGGATTGGGCATTTCCATATGACGCAACGGGGGGGCGTAGATCCTTCGTTGACACTCATAGGTACTTCAGGGTATTCTTCGGCATCGATAGAAACCTGTTGGATCTCCATGAGCACTCATCACAAAACGTCAACCTTCGTTCAGCATCAGTTGGACGCGAAGTTGCGCGTGGCGGTGCCGACCGATTGGAGGCCGCCAGAAGGCGAGGTTCTTCGGCTCAAGAGCGACGATCTTCATACCTTTCCCGTGGTGCGCGCCTATTTCAGCAAGTCATACGAGCGCAAGTTGGAAGAAATCGAACATCTTCCACGCTTCGAGGGGCAGCCCGCTTTACGCGATGCCGCTCGTCGTTACTTCAAGAGTCACTGCCATCGGGTCGAGATCAACAGTCAGGGGAAGTTAACCCTTCCCAAAAGTTTAGCAGATGCCGCCGGGCTTCCTCAGCCGGGAAAAGTCTGTCTCGAATTTACCGAAGGCGAATTCATCGAGATTCTCAACGTGGAAAATCACGAGGCCATGCTCCAGAAGCAGGCTTCCGAGGTGGCTCAATTCAAGGATCTCTTCAGCATTGGCTAGTATCAATTTTTAAAACCATTCCCCTAACACATTTTGGACAACTTTCGATGAACCCTTTTGCCATTCCGGTGTTTGGCCCTGACTTCGGGCCCAGCAGCTTCAACCATTGGTCCCTGCCTTGCAGGCCGGCACCGGAAATGGCGGGTTTATCAGTTTCTAATTCTTCCGCTGGGGAGCAATCAGGTGAGGAAAAAGAGCAGGAGTTTTATCATCTCTCGGTTCTTAAGGAGGAGGTGGTCCATTATCTTGCGGCGCAACCTGGGAGACTTTTCATTGATGGGACTCTTGGTGGAGGAGGGCATTCTGAAGCTCTCCTTCAGCTCGGAGCTTCGGTAAAAGGGATTGATCGGGATGCCGATGCTCGTGCTTATGCGAGTCAGCGACTCGCTCGTTTTGGAGATTCTTTTGAATGTGTGCGAGGGAGGTTTAGTGAAATGGCGGATTTGGCAGCGATGAATCACTGGGGTTTGGTCGATGGCATTTTACTCGATCTCGGAGTCTCTTCTTGGCATTTCGACGCTCCCGAGCGCGGCTTCTCCTTTCGCCATGATGGGCCTCTGGATATGCGCATGGGCGAGAGTGAACTCACCGCCGCCGAGCTGCTCAATACCAGTTCTGAGGAAGATTTGGCGAAAATGATTTTTCATCTCGGAGAAGAAAAATCCTCTCGAAAAATCGCTCGTTGGATCGTGAGCGAGCGAGAGAAAAAGCCTTTCGAGAGTACGATGGAACTCGCAGATGGCATCGAACAGCTTCTCGGTGGTCGCCGTGGCCGGACGCATCCTGCGACCAAGACTTTTCAAGCTTTGAGAATGACAGTCAACGATGAGCTCGGTGAGCTGGAGACCTTTCTCGCCTCGGCGGCAGACCTATTAAAGCCCGGAGGTCGTCTCGCCATTATCACCTTTCATAGCCTCGAAGACCGAATGGTGAAGCGCTACTTTAAAGATGCTTCCCAAGTTGAAATCGATCGCCCTGAGTGGCCTGCCCCTCGCCCGAACCCCAACCTCCGCTATAAGCTGCTGACTAAAAAAGGAGTCGCTCCTAGCAAATCTGAAATTGAACAAAATGCGCGCTCTCGCAGCTCTCGCCTGCGAGTCGGAGAGCGCATTTCACCTGAATTATCCTGATGAGTATGAATTACCGTAAAAGAACCCCCGACTTGAACCTTCCAGGCCTCATGGTGCTGTTGATTGCTGGCGTGATCGTCGCAATTGGCGGTATCTCGTACGTGGTAGTGGTCAATAAACAACTCACCCTCCGTAAAGAAATCTTTCGTTCGAAAGAGCGTATGGATGATCATCTTGTTGCGATCACCGAATGTCAGGCCGATATCGAAGAAACGCTTGGAGTGTTCCAGCTTCGTCAGCGCCTTGCCACTAGTGGATCTGATCTGAAACCGATTCCTGCCGGAGTCGTTGAACCCTTGCTGAAGCAAGACGCCGCTTCAACTAAAGAACGATTTGCCGCGCGTTAATGTGACATGGATAAAGCCCTGAGATTCCGAACTCTGATTGCGTGTCTGGTCCTTGTGGCCGGACTCAGTGCGCTTTCAGGTCGGCTCCTCATGCTCCAGTCTTGGGATCGAAAGATGACCGATGGCATGACTCCGGGGAGTTTCCAGGTCAATCGCAGTATCCCAGCCCAACGCGGTTTGATAGTTGATCGGAATAATGAACCTTTGGCTCAAAATCGCCCGCTGGCCACTCTGGTTGCTGATGGGAAGCATTTGAAAAATTCTGTGATTACGCAGAAGGCGGTTCTCTATAATTACGCAGGGCAAGCTTCCGATTGGGCCTTGCTTGAGGGGAAAGCTCGTCGTGATCGGCTTCGTCAAATTAAGCGAGATTTCGTGGGGAAGATGAAAAGGGAGCAGATTTTGCGAGAACACTTGGTGATTGCTACCGAGCTGATTGGCCGCGAGTTAAACCTTCCTGCGGGAGAGCTTCTTGAAAAAATTGAGAAAGGAAGAATGCGGATCGTTTTGAAAAAAGACATTCGCGAAGACGATGCGCGCCGGGTCGAAAAAATGCTCTCCGAGAACTTCATTCAAGGGTTTGGTTTTGAGCGGTATGAAAAGCGGTATTACCCCATGCCGCAACTCGCCACGCACATCGTGAATTTTTGTAATGCCGAGGGGAAACCTCAAGGAGGGATTGAAAAGTCCATGGATGAATATCTTCGTGGAAAAGATGGATTTCGTACTTTAAAGCGGGATCAAAATGGTCTTGTGAAGCTCACGGCTTCGGCCGCAGTGAATCCTCCGCGATTAGGGAAGCATGTTAAGTTGTCATTGGACATCGGGATTCAATCAGTGGTGGAAGAGGAGCTCTCGCTTGTGTGTGAGCGGTATAAGCCGAAACATGCTTCGATCATCATTATTGATCCTCAAACAGGGGATGTTTTGGCAATGGCGAACCGTCCTCATTATGATCTGAATTTACGCGAAAATGTGCAAAAGGCTTGGTCCGGCTTTGCCTGGGAAGGAGTTTATGAGCCTGGATCGGTGATGAAGATCGTCGGAATGTCCGCTGCTCTGAATGAGGGAAAAGCGAATCGGGAAAGCTCTGTTCATTGCGGCTGGGGAAAGATCAATCGTCCTGGGGGAGTGCGGGTGAGAGATCATCATGCGTATGGTTTTCTTTCCTTTGATCTCGTCATGGCGAAGTCGAGTAACCCCGGCGCCTTTCTCTTTTCGGAAATGGTTGGGTCGCAGATGTTTTATCAATACCTCCGGGGATTTGGCTTTGGAAAGAAAACGGGCTTCTTGCTGCCAGGGGAAATTTCCGGATTCATTACCGAGCCGAAGTATCCACAAAACTTTGCCTCGGCTACTTTTGGTTACGGTCTCAGTGTGACTCCATTGCAGATTGCCATGGCCTATGCCGCGATTGCAAATGGAGGTCGTTTGTTGAAGCCGAGATTAGTGAAATCTGTCATCGCCAACAATGGGCGTGAAGTGCAAAGCACGCCGGTACAAATGGTGCGACGCATTATTTCAAAAGAAACAGCTCGCTCGATGCGTGGTGCGCTGGAGCAGGTCGCGCTCGTCGGGACCGGGAGAAAGACGAAAATTCCAGGTTATCGCTATTGCGGGAAAACAGGCACAGCCTGGAAGTATATTCCGGAAGAGAAGCGTTATAATACAGACCGCTATGCTCTGACATTTGCCGGCATGCTTCCGGTGGACGAACCTGAGTTCGTCTGTGTCGTCACCATTGATGATCCTCAACAGACGGACCCCGATGAAAAGATTGGTGGAGGCACGGTGGCGCTTCCAGTATTCGCCCGGGTCGCGGCCCGGGTCGCCGCTCGTTTAAACATTACGCCGACAGAACCGATTCTGGAAGGTGAATCCCTTACCTTCAATTAACATCCCATGCATCTCTCTGAACTCCTATCTGTCTTGCACGAAGCTCATTCGCTTCGCATCGAGGATGTTGAAGTGACTCAAGTCACTGATGACTCTCGTAAAGTCGACTCCTCTTCGGTCTTCGTGGCGGTCAAGGGCGCGCAGGTGGATGGTCATGACTTTATCGATGAAGTGATTGAGAAAGAACCGGCGGCCATCGTTTCAACGAGGGTTCGGCCACCCGAATATCATGGCTTGTGGATACAGAGCTTTGATACGCGTGTTGCTCTCGGTCAGCTTTCCTCCCGTTTCTACGGTGATCCTTCCGATCAAATGAGCGTGATTGGGGTGACGGGAACGAATGGGAAAACCACGGTGACCCACTTTTTACGCCATATCCTTGAGGAATCCATGTTGCGGACAGGCATGATCGGGACGGTTAAAATCCATGATGGATCCGGCTTTGTTGATGCCACTCATACCACCCCCGGTGCGCTAGATTTACAGAAAATTTTAAAAACGATGCACGGAAATGGCTGCCGCGCCGTGGCGATGGAGGTGTCATCTCATGGCTTGGAGCAAGGTCGCACTGTTGGAGTGGAATTTGGGGTTGGGGTGTTTTTAAACCTGACCCAAGATCATCTCGATTATCACGGTTCGATGGAGGAGTACTTTCAGGCGAAACGTCTGCTCTTTACGAGAATGGCTAGCGATGGACCGCATGGGGTTGCCGTCATTAATATCGATGATGCGTATGGCAAAAAATTAGCCGAAGAATTTGAAAATGACCTCAAGGTCATGACTTTTGGGTTTAGTCCGGAAGCAGATCTCCATGTGAGCGAAGTGCGCCCGCAGTTTTATGGACAAGAATTTGCGCTCAAAGCTCGAGGACGGGATTATCTCGTTAGACTACCATGCATTGGGAGTTTTAATGCCTTGAATGCCGTCGCTGCCATCGGTGCGGCGGCCGGTCTTGGGTTGAGAATTCGAGATGTTGTTAAGCATCTTGCGACCTTACCGCAAACTCCTGGCCGGATGGAATGCGTGGGAGGGGAAGCGGCTCCGGTGTTTGTCGATTATGCCCACACTCCAGATGCCTTGGAGAAAGTGTGTGAAACCCTGCTAGAGTTAAATCCCAATCATCTGATCACCGTCTTCGGTTGTGGAGGCGAGCGTGATCGGGAAAAGCGTCCCTTGATGGGAGCGGCGGCGGCAAAACACAGTCACTACTGCATCGTGACATCTGATAACCCGCGTTCGGAAAGCCCTGGATCGATTATTGATGAAATTATCCCAGGGATGGGAGATGCCCGCTACGAGGTCATCTCGGATCGCAAGATGGCGATCGTGAAGGCAATCGAAATTTCCCGAGCACGGGATATCGTTCTGATTGCCGGAAAAGGGCATGAAAAATATCAAGAGATCAACGGGAAAAAGACCTTCTTTGATGATCGCGAAGAAGCACGCAAAGCAATTCAAATCTTTGCGAAAGCTCGTGATCGTAAACGTGAAGAACTGAGAAAAGAGCGTGAAAAACAACGCCGTAATTCATCCCCACCAGAAGAAAATTAAGTGAATCCTTACTCGGTCAATCAATTAGCGCACGCGATGCAGGCTTCCCTTCCTCAAGGAGGAGGAGAGGTCATGATTACGGGCGGGGTTTCGACGGATACCCGTTCCATTCCCTCCGCTGCTTTATTCTTTGCGCTCAGGGGGGAGAACTTCGATGCCCATGATTTCTTAGATCAAGCGAAGGCTGCGGGAGCTGCAGCCTTAGTCATTGATCGCATTGAGTCTGCTCCTGCGGGTGTTCCGGTTTTATTAGTGGATGATGTTCTGATTGCTCTTCAGCGCCTTGCGCGTTGGTATTGTGCTGAGTTGGATCTTCCTGTGATTGCCATTACCGGATCGAATGGAAAAACTTCTACGAAAGATCTCACACGCGCTGTTCTCAGTCAGAAGTTTTCAGTCAACGCAACGCAGGGGAATTTAAATAATCATATTGGTCTTCCACTCTCAGTACTCGCGACTGGGGGGGATCATGAAATCGGCATCTTTGAGATGGGAATGAACCATCCCGGAGAGATCGCTCCTCTTTGCGAAATTGTTCATCCAGATATCAGTGTCATTACGAATGTGGGAACTGCCCATATTGAGAACATGGGCAGTCAGCAAGCGATTGCAGATGAAAAAGGAGAGGTCGCACGAGCCCTGACCCAGAATGGGACGCTTTTGATTCCGACGAACTGTGAATACGTCGAATACTATAGAGATCGTACTTCAGGGAAAGTCCTCGCTGTTGGAAATGGCAATGGAGCGATCCGGGCGGAAGAACTCAAGGTCGGAGAAAAAGGATCTAGCTTTCAATTAGTGATTGATGGAGTGGGAAGCGTGCCCGCTTCCATCCCGGTCACGGGAAAACACATGGTGAGTAATGCTATGCTGGCCGCCGGGGTAGGGCATGTGCTGGGTCTTTCGCTTGCAGAGATAGCGGCTGGTCTTGCGACGGCAGAGCTCACGAGTGGTCGGCTGAGACAGTATGTTCATGCTGGAATCCAGGTCATTGATGATACTTACAATGCAAATCCTGAATCAGTCGCTGCTGCCATTGAAACCTTGGCGGAACTTCCGGCGAAAGGGAAGAAAGTGATCTGTCTGGGCGTGATGGCGGAACTGGGCGAACACGCCTCGGCTGCATATCAAAAAATCGGAAAGCTCGTTTCTACTAAAAAACTGGATCAGCTACTTGTCGTAGGGACTGCGGCTCAAGAAATGGCCGAGAGCGCACGAGCCTCTGGCACCTCAGTTGAATTTTTCGAAAACGCTCCTGCGGCCGCAGATTGGCTCAAATCAAATACTCGCAAGGGTGAGCTTGTGCTCTTCAAGGGAAGTCGCGCTGCGGCAATGGAGCGCGTCATGACTCTTGCTTATCCTGAATAAAACCTGACTATATCAATGCTTTACTGGCTCTATCAATTTTGGCTCGACGCTTCTGAATCTGGCGCTTCATGGGCGGAAACTTTTTCGTTCCTCAATCTCTTCAGCTATATCACGGTGCGGGCAGGTTTAGCCGCGACGATTTCTTTCGGACTTTCGCTTCTGCTCGGACCACGAGTCATTCGGAAACTGATTTCCCTCAAAGTGGGTCAACCGATCCGAACCGCAGAAGAAGTTCACAAGCTCGCCGAACTTCATGGACAAAAAGCGGGAACGCCAACGATGGGAGGAATCCTCATTCTTGGGACCGTTTTGATTGCCGTGCTCTTATGTGCGAATCCTTTGAACCCCTTTGTCGCAGTCACCTGCTGTGTCATGCTTGCACTCGGGTTGTTAGGATTTGTGGATGACTATAAGAAGATTGTTGAGAAAACATCGGATGGTGTGAGCGGGAAGACCAAGCTCTTTTGGCAGGCCTTTGTCGGGCTGATGGCGATGGTCTTTCTTTGTAATCACCCGGAAACAAAAGAGTATCTCTTTTTCTCACCGGAACTTGAGACTGGGGAGTATGAAGGAGTGGCGGTAACCTCACTGAGTTTTCCGCTGTTGTCTTTCGTGATTCCACTCGGGATTCTTGCGATTCCATTTTTTATCGCCCTGATTATGGGGACATCGAATGCGGTGAACTTAACTGATGGTCTTGATGGTCTCGCGATTGGTTGCACCATAACCACCGCAGGAGCATATGGGCTCATTGCTTACATTTCGGGGACGGAGCCAGCGGCAGAGTACCTTCATATTTTTCATAATCGCTCTCTGGCAGAATTATCGATCGTGATGCTGGCCTTAGTCGGAGCAGGGTTTGGTTTTCTGTGGTATAACTGTCACCCGGCGAAAGTCTTCATGGGAGATACGGGTTCCCTTGCGATTGGGGGGGCACTTGGCATGACGGCCATTTGCACGAAGCAGGAAATCCTGCTCGTCATCATTGGCGGGATTTTTGTGATGGAGGCAGTCTCAGTGATTCTCCAAGTGGGGAGCTTTAAACTTCGTAAAAAAAGAATCTTTGCGATGGCTCCCATTCACCACCATTTCGAACTGCGAGGCTGGCATGAAAACCAAGTGATTATTCGTTTCTGGATCATCTCTGCGTTGATGGCGCTCGGTGGCCTTGCTTTGCTGAAAGTTCTCTAACAATTTTAAAATGCTCAACCTGACTGACCAGATCGTTGCCGTGTTAGGCGCCGGACGCAGTGGCCAAGCCGCTGCTGCTCTTGCGGCGCACTGCGGTGCTCAGGTCACGGTTTATGATTCTCGCAAAGTGGATGGAGCGGTGCAGGCATGTCCTGAGAAGGCTCGAGAAATCCAGTCAGATTTAGTGATCGTGAGTCCTGGGATTGAAACTCAGGGTGACTTTGTTCAGTCCTTTGTTCAAGGGACTGGTGCGTTATGGGGTGAGGTTGAGTTGGCATGGCGTTGCTATCAAGGAACCGTTTTTGGAATTACCGGAACCAATGGGAAAACGACAACGACGGAACTCGTTGATGAGCTTGTGCGTGCTTCGGGGCGAACCTGTGTTCCTTGTGGAAATTATGGGGTGCCATTTTCTGAGGTGGTCATGGGGGAAGATGTTCCGGAAGTCGTTGCCTTGGAGCTGAGCTCGTTCCAGCTCGAGACCACGGTGGATTTCACCCCGGACGCGATCATTTGGTTAAATTTTTCGCCAGATCACATGGACCGATATCATTCAGTTGATGAGTATCGTGCGGCAAAATTGCGAATTTTTGAAAAGGCGACCGCCAGCACTCCGGTTATCGTGAGAGCAGGGGAAGAGTTGGGAAATGTTCCAGGTAAACGCACGGAGTTTTCTTCTGCAGAAGGCCCCATTCCTTTGAAAAAAACGCGGCTCCGTGGGTTACATAATGTTGAAAATTTGAATGCTGCGACCCTCGCGGTGACTGCGCTTTTTGGGGCTCCTGAAATTGATGCACTCCAAGACTATCAACCGCCTGCTCATCGTTGTGAATTGATTCGTAAAGTTCGCGGCGTCGAATACGTGAATGACTCCAAGGCGACGAACCTCCACGCCTTAGAATCTGCTCTTCGTTCTCAAACTGAGGCCACCGTTCTGCTCGCCGGAGGGAAACAGAAAGGGCTGGATTACCGTCCACTGCTTCCCTTGTTAAAAGAGAAGGTTGCGTATGCGGTGTTCTTTGGAGAAATCGGGCCTGATCTCTTTGAGCTATTCAAAACGGGAGTGCCATCTGAAGCGGTAGAGACCCTTCAGGAAGCCGTGCTTGTGGCACAGCGGGAAGCTCAATCAGGCGCTACCGTTCTGCTTTCTCCTGGGACATCTTCCTTTGATCAATTTCGCAGTTATGAGGACCGCGGAGAGGCTTTTCGCAAGGCCGTTCTCGCACTCAGCTAAATCAAATCACCCAACCGAAACATGAAACCAAAACCTACTTTACAAGTAAAGAGACAGCCGGCGTCAGGCTATCGCATCCTGCGTGCCGTGACGAGTAAGACTCGGAGAAAGCGCGCTCATCGTGCGGCCACCACGGCAGAACC
>CALGLJ010000153.1 GCA_937930235.1 uncultured Verrucomicrobiales bacterium
CAACAGTAAGATCCAATCTCTGAAAGCCTCAGCCCGTGGCTTTCGGAGCTTTGAGAATTACCGCACCCGCATCCTGTTCTTCTGCGGCAAGCTGGCCCTCAGCCCCAAAATCGCGCACTAAATTTCCCGAAGAACCAAAAATCTTATCTTTAGTTGGTGTCATTGATTGAGCGACAGAGGGAGGCTTGGACGTTGCAACCCTTGGATTTGTAGAGGAGACAAGCTCAGTGCCATCACCCACTTCGTCACCATCTGTATCAGGGTTTTGATAGTCGGAGTATGGCTCCGTTTCACCTTCGGGAATAGTATTCTCGACCACGTCCGCGATCCCATCGCCATCAAAGTCTGAATGCACCACCTTCGCTCTTAGAATCAGCTTCTCACCATGGTAGGCTGGAGTAGAGGAAATCCCTGATGATCCTCCTATCTGTGGATTAAGATTAGGTGCCTCCGCGATGAAGGCATCTATATAGTCTTGGTCCACCTGGGCTAAGGGGATTGTGTTTAAGGTCTCCGGGCGATCCGACCTTCCTCTGATCAGCAGATATAAGTCATCTCCAATACTGAGAGATTGGGGTGGAAACGCTTCCCACGAGGCAGTGACATTAAAATTTTCCACATACTTGGCCACTCCCGTTTCACTCTGGAGGGAGTGCCAAGACAACACCACTCCAGGAAAATTACCGGTTTCGACCGTAATCACACTGGATTGAATTTCCTCAAGTGGAGTACTTGTATTGAGAGAAGAATCAATGGCCCGCACTGGATAATTAAAAGGAACCCCGAAGCCTTCAAAACTAATCATCCTTTGCCATTCATGATTTTCATCAAGTCTCTGAATCTCGTAAGTATATCCCTCCTCGGTATCAACACTGAAAGCATGATGTGCTACTCCGTCGAAATTTTGTTCAATTAATTGAGCCTGAATATCAGGGAGTTCAGGAAGATGAGCGAGCGCGAAATCACTTTGCGCATTTATTGAGAACGGGAGGTATAATAACATTAAACCCAAACGCTTAGTCATATTAAGAATATTTTGATAGATGTAACTCCAAATACAATAGAAATTTTTATTTTCCACACTCAACGGATTTTTCTGCCAGACATAATTTACAGCTCCATCTCAACCACCTAACACGCTCTCGAACGAACCGTATGACACCTCACCAAAAAACAGCTCCGAGCCGCCCAAGACAAAAACTACCTCCAAGAAGCGAGAAGCGCTATTTCTTATTCATCTCAAAGAGAAAAGGAGGCAGTGCCGCAGTCTTAACTTAGGATGAGGCAAGGATCAAAAGCGAGGCCCAATGATGCAACTCCTTAAGCATCAAATGGTCGGGGCGACAGGATTCGAACCTGCGACCTCTTCACCCCCAGTGAGCGGCTCAGCCTTTAGTTTCAATGGTTTCATTTGGATTTCAGTCAATATTTGTTATTTTGAGGCGATGTTGAAGTGAATTTTGGCGATTTTTTCTGGCGAAATAGTGACGATCCAAAAATAGCTGCCTTAGCTCTACGACACTTGAGTTTGCGAAGCTGATAATGAAATCGGAACAACTAATTTGAACTTCAAGTTATGAGACAGAGGGGCAACACATACTCTCTCAAGCAAGCGGTAACGTTCTTCCTCGAAAATCACCGCGAGCCTGGATTCACCATCAAGATGGGAGAAGCTTACAAAATCTACCTTGAGGAAAGGGCAAGCGAAGGCGTCAGAGCGAGAACTCTCATTCAGAGTAAAAGCGTGCTAAAACAATTTGTTGAAGCACATGAGGATCCATACGTCCATCAGGCCACCTCACAAACTCTTCAAAGCTTTTTGAAAGGCCTGAGAGCAAAAGACGGGATAAGCCCTGCAAAGCGGAAAACATGGAACAACTACCGCAATGAGCTGAATCATTTTTTCTCTTGGTCAGGAAAGCAAGACCTTCGCACTAAACGACCTTGGACTTTTGTAAATCCAGTAGAAGGCGTCCACGTCTTCACCGCAAAGCAAGTTGCTGAACAACGTCCAGAAGTAGCTACGACATCTGTTGTCGATGTTGAAAAAATATTTTCCGTGCTCATGCGTTGGAGAGGTGGAGTTCTCGTCAAATGCTTTGCTCTCGCTTACTTCGCCGGTATCCGCCCGGATGGAGAAATGAAGCGGCTTTCGCCTCGAGAAAAAGAGCTGATCAACTTGGCAACAGGCATGATCAAGATTCCAGCAAACGTCTCCAAAACAAAAGAGGCTCGACTGGTCAGCATCACTGAAAATCTTTCCGAGTGGCTGAAAGCTTACCCAGACATTCCCATCATTCCTAAGAACTTTGATCGCCTCATGAAGCAGGCACGCAAACACTTTGGGCTATCCCACGATGAAACCCGCCACAGCTTCATCTCATACCACGTCGCTCTGAATCGCTCGGTTGGAGATGCCGCACTTCAAGCAGGCAATTCCGAAACTATCGTGAAAAAACACTACCTAAACCTTTACCCCGTCGAGGGGGGCCACAAGTTCTTTGAGATCATCCCAGATCTCAAACATCGTCGGGCAGTAAGCTCCTAATCTTCCCTTGAAGCGGGTATTGAGCAGATTTTCTTCGCTCTTTGTAGTATGCCACCTGCAAACACCCAACCAAGTAAGGAGCCTTTTCTTATTGGCATGAGATCCTGCCTTGAAATGGTATTCCCAGACCCAGAAACACGCCCTTCATTCAGACTATTCAACGATTGGAAAGCCAAGGGGTTCATTCCTTACTACAAAATTGGACGCCGAGTATTCATGGACCCAAAACAAGTCCGAACAGCATTGGATAAACAGTTTAAAATTTCTGAATTTTAGGGCCTGAGTCGAAATCAACCCTCCTGCAATTTGAACCCAGGACCAAGACCATTTTAAGCACTGATTTAAAGCGCCTTAAAGATATTACCTCATCCAAAAACAACCTCAAATATGGTCCGTGTTGCCATTTCCGTTGCCAGATTCAGGATGGGCACGTCATTATAGCTCACTCATATCGCGGAGAAGACATACGATACCGGGTAACAGCATGAGTCACGCTTAAAATCGGTCACCAATACCGCTATCGAACGCTTCATCCGAATAGAATTCAAAAACTGTAGCTGAAGCCAAATGACCAAAGCGAGCCGACCGCAAGTGCGGTTTGATTGACTCGGCGGTAGACAGGAAGAAATTTCTTTGTCCAATTAGAATGCTCCCAACACGTCCTCAACAGTCATAACCTACTCTTCAAAAGGACGTCCTGACACAACACAGATTGGTTACAAAAAACTGAAATCAGTAGCCATACTGGCAAAAGCAATCAACTCAGCTACAAAGGCTCCGAGAGGGTAACAATGTCAATCAAATCGAGTTACCTCCCTTAAAGCCGAAGGTCAAAATCCATAAGGGGTGATTTTGCCTTCGGCTCTTTCTTGGAGGAATGACTATCCAATCTACAGTCGAAATCTACTTCGAGACCGATGCTATTTGCCCACCTACCTATGCTACTCACAGAGTTCCTCGATGAGATTTAGCATTCTCTCAACGGACTTTGATTACTCTTTGATCACTCGGTCGGTATCAGTGATAAGAGCGAAACCTTTTTCAAGAACAGCTCCTGCACCTTCCACGGCAGTTTCGGTGGCATGAGTAAGAGAATCACTCATTTCACGAAGACTTTTTACAGTTAATTTGTCATCGTCATCAAGGTCATTAATAGACCAGCGGGCTCGATTTTCGATGTAATCCGCAGTCCGGGCGAACGCAGCCCCGGCAGTTTTGTTATCCTTTCTGGACAGCGCTTTCTTTGCAACATCATGCTGGTAGCGAGCCATATTGTTACTAATCACGGCAAAGGCAGCATCCAACTCGGTAGCCTCTTCGAGGGCCCCAGCTTCGACATCCACTGCGAGCTTATTGAGAGCTTTGACCGATTTGCTCACAAGCGCTTTTCCTGCAGCGTCATGACTGGCCGTGTTTCGTGTAATCTGAGCCGCACTAGCACGAATCGCAGCGGCAGCCTTCACCAGTTCAGCTTGGGAGTATTGGATGGTAGCCTGCTCGAAATGAGGATTGATCAAACTCTTCTGCTTTTCGGTTCTTACGTGGTCAGACTCTTCCTTCAGCGGAAATAGCTCAGCGTGGAGGGCTCCAACGAAAAGCGGCTGCATTGCAATTGTGAGTAAAATGTAATTTAGTTTCATGGTTTTAGTAATTTGATTTCGTGTCCTACGATTAATCCTTCCGAGATGTCTTCGTAATGACTTAAAACTAAATCGCTCGTACCGTGCCAGCTCCTTACAAACAACTAAAGGACTTATCACCAAGGTGTTAAATATTTTCATTTATTCAAAACCAACAATCTTCTACTAAGTTCGCTTTCAGGTTGCTTGGCCGCCTTACAAGAATACTCATCTTACTCTCCTTGAGCTTCGTCCCGATCTGTGACACACGATACCATCGTGCCAGTCCCTCACAAGCTCTCCTCGAAGCATCCTCTTTCATCGGATGCTCTGGAATTAGCGGAAGCACTGACAGATGTAGCCGCTCAGCTTTCCAACGCTCACTCGCTCGAGGAACTAGGAAAGGTAGTCAACAACGCGATTGACTCATTCTTGTGCTCTTCAGGCACCATCTGTATGTTGCACAACAAAGATGATGATTGGGAATGTTTCAGCCATCCTCCCGGAGACAACAACGTCATCCCAACAGACCTCTTGAAAAAATGCCTTGAGACACAAGACATTGTCACATCGCAAGCTTCCACATCCAACGGCATCTCTTTCCCAAGTACAGTGATTGCCCCTATCCGACATCAAGCCCCGGTTGGAATCATCGGAGCTTATTGGGACGAAGTACGAGAGATCAGCGAGTTTGAAGAAAAGATTCTGAAACTACTTTCGAAAACTGTGTCGTTTTCCCTCAAGGACCTCGAACTTCAGATTGCGATGAAAGCCCTCTTAGAAGAGCGGACCGGAGCCCTCCTTTCCGTTAATGAGGAGTTGCAAACAT
The DNA here is from genome assembly GCA_937930235.1 of uncultured Verrucomicrobiales bacterium. Taxonomy (GTDB): domain Bacteria; phylum Verrucomicrobiota; class Verrucomicrobiia; order Verrucomicrobiales; family Akkermansiaceae; genus SW10. The sequence continues at coordinate 4,997 of CALGLJ010000153.1, forward strand.
TCGCTTATACAGTCTCCCACGATTTAAAAAGCCCACTCAGTGTCGTGAAGATGAACAGCTGGACACTCAGGGAACTGTTTGGTCCAGAACTCCCGGAAAAAGCCCAACTGTGCGTGAGACGACTTGAGGACGCCGCGAACCGCATGACCAAACAAATTGACGGTATGCTAGCAATGTATCGTGTGACCAAGGTCGACCTGGAAGCAACAGAGGTGGATCTCGAAAAGATGGCTTGGAGTATTCTGGATGATCTGGCCGAAAACTCACCTTCTCGCCGATGTCAGATCATTGTCGGAGAAAATCTTCACGCCTATGGAGATGAGAATCTACTTCATATCGTTTTGGAAAACCTCCTGAGCAATGCTTGGAAATACACCACCAGAACGACAAACTCACTGATCGAATTTGGCATGACTAAAGTGAAGGGAGAACCAGCCTTCTTTGTCAGAGACAACGGGGTCGGC
>CALGLJ010000154.1 GCA_937930235.1 uncultured Verrucomicrobiales bacterium
CCAGAAAAATGATAAAGCTATAGCCCCTGTCACTCTCTTGGCGACAGGGGCAAGCTTTTATTGTAAAGGAAGGCCAAGAGCGCACCTAAAAGCTCCCTGTTAATATTTCCCATTAACTAAACCCTCCGCACAGCCCTGAACTTAATCTGTGAGCCTAAATAAAGGGCAAATTGACTCTATTTGTCGCTACCACACGGCCGCTTGATGATTTTTCGCCAATCATCAACCTTTTGAATATATTCCCCGAAGAAGATCACGGGTATGTTCTGATTTCTGAGGAAAATTGATCCTCATTCATTCCCTCAGTCTTGGCTGCTTCTATCACTCGCGTAATCTGAGCAGTGACGGCATATTAGAGTTCTCCGGGACCAGTATTTCAGAGGAGGTGCCTTAAGCCACAAATGCTTTGTCCCTATATCCTTCGTATAGCTCATTAACGAAAGAGCTTTAAACGAACAAATCCAAAGCCATCGAGCGGCCCTTCTACCGTGATGAACTCATACCCTTCATTCTGCAAATCGCTGACCCGTTCGGATATTTCGGTGAGTTGTCCAGTCTGCCAAATTGGAACACTCAAATCCTTTGTCGACTCGATTGTGTAGGTCAAATTCGAATCCGTCTTAGGCATGCGAAAAGAGAATTGAAAAAGCGATTGCTCATCATTGTGAACCACCTTCACTTGAAGGCTTTTCGCATCATGATCAGGAATTCTCGGTTGAGTGGCCTGAGCATATTCTAGCAAATTACTCCTTCCGTCACGGTCAGGATCAGCATTTGCTCCCCATAGCGTATTCTCATTTTCAGATTGAGAAAGCTCCTCAGTTGAGAAATTTGTTTCTAGCCAGATTTGATAAGGATTAGGGGCAACGGGATTCAAAATATCAATTGCCCAAGCCCCAATAAGCCCCGTAGAAATGAGGGTATCTACCGAACCACTTCCATCCAGCGTTGCTGTATTAACTTCCGCAGTTCGCGTATCCGTCCAAAACATCGTCTGAGATTGTGGCTCGATCACAAGACCATGTGGTCGATCAAGCGAGTCCCCTGCCCCTGAGAACAAGATCGTCCCTGCACCTGCTCCACCCAAGCGCCTGCGCCGGATTTGCCGGCTATCACGATCACACCAATAAATGTAATCATCAGTAACTTCAATATCTCGAACACGTGACTGCCCCGTGATAAAATCCATTTCCCCTTGTCCATTCAAAGTCGCACGATGAATGATAGAGCTATTAAAATCACTCCAATACAAAAATCCCGCATCTGGCTGAATCGCGAGATAATACGGTCGGTTCAGACCGGACAACAGAGTCTCAGGAGGAACATTTTTATCGAGACTCGCTCGACGAATCTCATTAGCACCCTCTTCTGCCCAATAAATATGACCATTCTGAGGGTCGAGCGCAATATCAGCTGGCTCATCGAGCGGGGAAAGAAAAGTCTGCACGTTCGACCCATCACAATTTGCAGAATAAATGGCCCCAGTTTCGACATGCGAAGTCCAGTAAATCATATGATTAGCTTGGTCTACGGCGATCCCTCTCGGATCATCCAATCCGCTAAGCACGACAGTCCGTCCACTCCCATCGAGATTTGAAGATTCGATACGTCCAGTATCCTTATCAGTCCAGAACAAGCGAGGTTGCTCCGCCTCACCATAACTGATGAAAGAAAAAAACAGAAACGAGGTGGCAAGTATTACGAACATGTGGGGATGAGGCATGTTCACGACTACAATATCTCAAGATATAAATCCATCAGATATGAGTTGATTTGAATACGTTCTCGGGAACAAGGCCTGATCGTAAGTCAGGATAGACTTGCAAGCGAAATCACGGCAGGGATTTAAAACAGCGAGGTAATACGATCGATGCGGTAGTAGTTAATAAAGTGGGTGACAGTCACTCAAAAAATAATGGAGCTGCAGCCCTTGTAAAATTCAGCTTTTCAGCGTGAGGAAGCAATTCAAAACGGGGCGGAATTTTAAAGTTCTCCGGGGCCAGTATTCCAAAGAAGGTGCATTTCTTCGAGAGATGGTGTCTTGAGGGGACGGACTACACGAAATCCAAGCCAATGAGTATCGGTGTGATACCAGATCGATTTGGGGATCTGGGGGTCAGTCATTTTCCAAGAGGGCTCGGAAGCAAGGCGGGCGCTGGAAGTCAGGTCTTGGGGGTCGGAATCCCAATGGCCGCCTCGGGTGACTCTGGGGTAGCGCATTTTTGAAAGGACGAGGGGATTTGTAGCTCCTTCTGGGTGATTTGAAAAATCAGGGAGATAGGCGTCGAGAGTCCATTCGCAGACATTACCGTGCATGTCGTATAGGCCCCAGGGATTGGGTTTTTTTTGAGCTACTCTTTGGTACGAGGCATCCGAGTTTTCGAAGAACCACGCGTATTCAGAAAGGTGTGATGGATCATCGCCAAATGAATAGGCGGTCGTGGTACCTGCACGGCAAGCGTATTCCCATTCAGCTTCGGTAGGGAGGCGGTAGTAGTGACCAGTCTGGGCGGTGAGCCATTCGCAGAATTTTGAAGCCGCATGCTGGGTCGCGGCGATGGCGGGGAAATCGGCTCCGTATCCTGCATTGTCTGCGAGTCCGAAGTGCATGGCCATGTAGGGAGGAGTAGGTTGAGAGATGGCATCGATCAGGTCGGGAGCAGATGCGAGCGGAGGTTCGGCAGAGTAAATGTCACCATCAAGATTGAGGGTGCCATCTTTATTACGTGATTTGCCATTGATCATGAAGGCACGATAGAGCGCCCAAGTGGTTTCAGTTTTCGCGATCCAAAAGGGTTCGATCTTCACGGTGCGCTGCGAACCGAGTTTGAATTCCCCCGCGGGAATGGGGATGAGATCGAAGGTGTGATCAGCAATTTTCTCGGTGTAGGGGCTGGTCTCAGCGGGATCAGGTTTTAGGAGGGCGTATATTTTTTGGGTTACGGGGAGGAAGTGTGGGTTTCCTTTAGGGTGGTCCCCGGGTAAAATTGTGACCTTGGATTCTTCTACGGTGACAGCTTTGGAAGCGGTTTGTTTGGGTTTCTCAGGGAGAAATGGGTAGGGTTTACGATCGCAGCATGAGGAGACGAGGAGCGTCAGGGGAAGAATGAGAAGAAGGCGCATGGTGGATTTTGAACAATCGAAGAGCGGTTGAGTCTGAGCAATGATGAGATGGAATATGGCGGGATTGATCGTGACGGTTGTCTTTTTAACAGTGGTGATCACGTTGCGAAATCATGGGATAGGAAATGGATTTTTCGATGTTTTTCGCGTCATTCCATATTACGACAAGGTGGGTCATTTTTTTCTGATGGGAGTGCTCAGCTACTTTGCGGTGAAAATAGCGCCTCCACATTTCTTTCGGCATACGGTGCTTGGGATGCTGATAATAGTCGGTTTAGAGGAGGCCTGGCAGAGTGTTTCACCGCTGAGAACGTGCTCACTTATGGACTATGGAGCGAGCGTATTGGGGATTCTGATCTTTGCGAGATGGGCTAGGAGACCTTATGCGTTCCGGGGCGCGGAATGGCAGGGACCGGAAAGTCCGTGTTGAGGTCGGAGAAGTCAGGGGCTTGATCTTGATTGGTATTCCAAAAGTCCTTCCAGAGAAGGCGCTGGCCCGAGTGAGCAGCTTCGCGGCCAAAGAGCCCGAGGGCTGTCGAGCGAGCCATATATTCTCCGGTGTTGATGGTTTGGCCAGCGCGGATGGCTTGGAAGAATTCATTATGGCAGACTTGATAGGGGTTTCTTTCCTGTCCTGCCGCGGCACGGAATCGCCAAGATCTTTTCCCGCTAGCGTCTTTAATGGTGCTTTGGCTAAAATTACTGACGTGGAGCATTCCCTTCTCACAAAAAATGCGGTCCTGCACCTCGGTATGCGCGCTTCCATATTGGCGCTGTCCTACGTGAGCGATGACTCCATTGGGGTATTCGTAGGCCACATTGTAGTGATCATAGATGTTTGAAGCATCTTGCTTTTGCGCTCTTCCTCCTGATGCTACTACGGCGACAGGATCGACATCATTGAGGGCCCATGCGACTTTATCGACGGTGTGAATGCATTGCTCTACGAGTGGACCTGCACTGAGCCATTCAAAGTTAAACCAATTGCGTATTTGCCATTCGAGCTGCGACATTCCTGCTGGAGGAGCCGAAGTGTCGAGGGGCTTGACGGGGTTTGCCAAGTAGGTGCCGTAGACCGAGATGAGACGACCGAGTTCCCCATTATGAACTTTGGCATAACCTTCTCTGGCCCCGGGGTCGAATCGCCAGCAGAAACCGTGTTGAATCGAGAGGTTTTTTTTCTGAGCCAGTTTAGCTGACTCCATCACCGAGTGAACGCCGTGCATATCGACGGCGACGGGTTTTTCGGCAAAGACGTGTTTCCCAGCCTCGATGGCAGCGCGTAAGTGTTGTGGGCGAAATCCGGGAGGAGTGCCTAGAAGGACGATATCGACTCCTGAATTGATGAGCTGCTGAAAGGCATCCAGACCGGTGAATTGACGCTCAGGGGTGACTTGAATTTGTTTTCCGAAATTTTTAGTCTGCTGAAGTGCGCGTTCGATCCCGGGAGCAAATAGGTCTGCTAGAGACCAGAGGATGACTCCTGAATCTGCCGCGAGGGCTTGAGTCACGGCGCCCGTGCCACGGCCCCCACAACCAATGAGACCGATTTTGAGAGGATCTGAGTTCCCTTGTGCTTTGAGCATTTGTGGAGCAAGGGCGACCACGCTCGCGGCGGCGGAAGATTTGAGTAAAGTACGGCGATCAGTCATCGTTCACAAGATAGCGAAATTTATACGAAGGGGGAACTCCTCATTTTACCCCAAAGCGCCTCATGTCAGGAGCATGAGAGAAAAAAGAAGGTGCGAGAGAGAAGCTTGTCAACCCAGAGGCGGCTGTGCAGGCTCTCTGAGATGGTAAATCATGGGAACCAGAATACCCATCGAGATGCCGTTTTCATGAGAATAAATCCCATGCACATCTCTCAGAAATTTGTTTCCATGCCACTTTTAAATTCCAAAACGGATGCCCTCAAAAATTAGAAAATCATGAACGATATGAAAAATACAAATGCCTCCGGAACGATGGTGAAACTGTCAGTCATGATGTTTTTACAGTTCTTTATCTGGGGAGCGTGGTTTGTCAGTATTGGGGTCTATCTAGGGCAAGGGGTAAAATATAATGAAGGCTTTGGCACTGCTTATTCTGTGGGGCCGATTGCGGCGATGATTTCACCTTTGTTTCTCGGGCTTTTTGCAGATCGCTTTTTCCCCACCCAGATTGTTCTTGGAGTCTGTCATATCGTCGGCGCAGTCCTACTATGGTTTGTGCCTTGGTCTATTACTCAGGAAATGAATGGCGAAGGGCAGACCTTCTTTTGGCTGCTGCTCAGCTATATGCTGCTCTACATGCCAACGCTCGGACTCACGAACACCTTGGTGATGCGAAATATCGAACACTCCGAAAAGCAGTTCCCGATCATTCGGGTTTTTGGGACCGTTGGTTGGATCGTTGCAGGACTCATTCTGGGGACTTATTTGAAAGCAGACAAAACGGTGCTTCCGTTTCAGGTGGCGGCAGGAGCGAGTCTTACCCTAGGCCTTTTTAGCATGATGCTACCGCATACCGAACCTCCGTTGAAGGGGAAGAAAATTTCGGCAGGAGAGGCTCTTGGATTTGGGGCTCTTGGAATGTTACGCGACTGGAAATTTCTCGTCTTTGCAGTGGCGTCGATGCTCATCTGTATGCCCTTACAAGCTTACTACGCCTATACCGCTAATTTCATGGCAGAAGCCGGTTTTGAATCGCCAACCGGAACGATGACTTGGGGGCAAATTTCAGAAATTGTCTTTATGCTGATCATTCCATTTTTGTTTCGCCGTTTAGGGGTGAAATGGATGCTGACGATTGGAATGGCTTGCTGGGTTTTACGTTATGGTCTTTTTGCCATGGGAGCTCCGGAGAGTGTGAAATGGATGATTCTGTTTGGTGTGCTATTACATGGCATTTGTTATGACTTCTTCTTTGTCACCGGGCAGATCTATACCGATCAAAAAGCTCCCAAAGAAATGCGAGGGCAAGCGCAAGGACTTTTAGTGGTTTTGACTCAAGGAGTGGGAATGTTTGTGGGAGCGAAAATTAATAAATTCTATCAAGAAGGAATCGTGGTCAATCGTGACGAGGGTGTGAGTAACCTCACTGCATGGGCTGACTTTTGGGGAATTCCAGCGGCCATCGCAGGTGGAATTCTGGTTGCATTTTTTATTCTCTTTAGAGACGAAAGGAAGGACGTATGACGCCCATTGAATGGATGTTAATTGGGTTAGTGGCCCTGATTGGACTGTGCTCCATTGCTGGTCTAGTCATGTTTTTCCGACAATTATTTCGTTACCTCGAAGTACGACAAAAACTGAAAAGAGGAGAAATTCACTTTGACGACGATGAAGAAGATTAAAGTATTATGTGTAGGAGCAGGGCATATGGGGAGGTCTCATGCCCTTGCGTATCACCGATTGGATGGTTTTGAGATATGCGGTATCGTGACACGTTCTTCGGAAAGTCGGGCCGCGCTTAATACAGAACTTGGGGGACATTACTCCGAGTTTGAAGAATTTCATAAAGCTCTCGAGGAGACAAAACCTGACGCTGTCTCGATCTCAACTTATCCCGATACACACGCAGAATACGCGCTCGCTGCGATGGAGGCAGGGGCCGATGTCTTCATTGAGAAACCTCTAGCAGAAACGGTGGCCGAAGCAGAGATCATCGTAGACAAAGCTCGAGCATTAGGCCGGAAATTAGTGATCGGATACATTCTCAGGCATCATCCGAGTTGGGTGAAATTTATCGAAATCGCTCAATCTTTGGGCAAACCACTCGTGATGCGTATGAATCTGAACCAGCAGTCGAGTGGCGCTAACTGGGAAACGCATAAAAAGCTCATGTCGTCCATTTCTCCCATAGTCGACTGTGGCGTACATTATGTCGATGTGATGTGTCAGATGACACGCTCCAAGCCGATTCGCGTCAGTGGCATCGGGGCACGCTTAACGGATGAATTACCAACTGGGATGGTGAATTATGGTCACCTCCAAGTCACCTTTGAGGATGGAAGCGTGGGTTGGTATGAGGCTGGTTGGGGCCCGATGATGAGTGAGACGGCCTTTTTTGTGAAAGATGTGGTGGGTCCACAGGGTTGTGTCACCATTTGTGCAAAAAATGCAGGGAGTGAAGGAGCCTCGGCAGACGTCGACGCACACACCAAAACGGAAGCCCTTCGCCTTCATCATAGTGAGTTAAAAGACGGAAATTTTGTCAAAGAAGATGACTGGATCTCAATGGAAGATGAGCCAGACCATGATGAGCTCTGTTTTCGGGAACAAGAGTTTTTACTCAATGCGATTTTAAACGATGTCGATCTCGGGGATCATATGAATGATGCCATCAACTCAATGCGTATTGTGGCGGCTGCAGATGAAAGTTTTCGAACTGGAAAAACAATCGAACTATAAGATGAAGAGTATTTTAGTATTAATCCTAGGTGCAAACTTAGCCTGTGGGAGTGAATTTTCAGCGCTCTTGAATGGGAAAGACTTCGCGGGCTGGGGAGGCAAGGGGAAAACAGAGCACATGGGTTACGTGCTGAAAGATGGAATCATCGAATCTACCAAGAAATGCGGATACCTCTTTACGGAAAAATCGTATACCAATTATGTGTTCAAATTTGAATTTCAACTGACACCGGGAGCGAATAGTGGACTTGGGATTCATTACCCCGGAACTGGACATGCGACCTTTGATGGAATGGAAATTCAGATACTCGATGACACTCATCCAAAATATGAGGGGCTCAAAGATTATCAATTCCATGGAGGCCTTTATGAGCTAAAGGCAGCCAAGAAAGGGCATCTCAAGCCGGTAGGGAAATGGAATGAGCAAACAATTACCGTCAATGGACCGCTGGTGAAAGTGGAGCTGAACGGAACAGTCATCCTGGAGGCAAACCTCGATCAATTAGAAAAGTTAAAGCCCAAGCATAAGGGAGTAAAACGACGAGAGGGCCGCCTCTGTATTTGTGGTCACAAGGACATTGTCCGGTTTCGTAAATTACGACTTATGAAATTGCCAATTGTAGAATGAACCTATCATCCGCAACTGACGATCTCATTGCGGATTTTTGAATCACTCCCGCATCACGAACACTCGGCTCCTTCCGCTCAGCAACTTCTTCCCCGGCTTCGCTCGCATCCGACCCATCTCTTCGCGGTAGCGCTCGGACACTTCTCGCACAAATCCTTCGCTTCCCAGCACCACCCCTCGACTCATCGCTCGAATCCGATTCTCCCGTAACTTGAGACCCTCCCTCAACTTCACCTTCGCCATCTCCTCAACGCTCACTCCTTTCTTCTTCGACTCTCGCTTCTCTCCCGTTTTCGGCTCCTTCTCTGCCACCGAAACTCCCTCTTCATACAGCCAACAACGATAGATCGAACTCGCTTTCGCCTCCCACGCATCTTGGGGAGCCTCCACCACCTTACAAAGCCCTCGCCAAGCGCGCCGACTCCCACTCATCCCCTCCCCATAACCCGTCCACCGCGACTTCGCCGGATCATCCACCAAACCCGCTCGCACCGGATTGAGATCAATGTAAGCAGCCATCATCCGCAGCGCGTCCCCATTTTCCACCAAGACCGAGTGAAATCGATCCATCCACAACGTCCCCCGCCGTCCATGCAGCTTATTATACCACCGCGAAAACCGCTCCTTCAGCTCCTTAACGAAGAGGCTGACATCACAAAAGCGTCGCTTAAAACGGTCCAAAAGCACCTCAATCTCCTTCTCCCGCCCCTGATCCCGCAACTTCGCCAACTCCCCTTCTAACTGCTTCAAAAAAGCCTTCGAGTAGACCTTCCCGAGATGCGCAAGCAAACGGCTCTCACCCTCCTCTCCTTCAAATCTTTTCAGCCATCGCTCTCGATCTGGAACCTTCACCAACAAGTGAAAATGGTTATCCATCAACGCATAAGTGAGTAGCTCTACTCCCGCAAACTCCGCCATGCGCCACATCATGCGTCGAAAAGCCTCCTTTTCCAGATCGCCCAAGAGAAACTCCCCCCCGACAATGCGAGACATGACATGATAGCATCCCGTCCCGCCTTCGAACTTGATCCTCCGTCGCGAAGAGAACCCCGGAGCCTGATGAATCGGCCCCAACCTGCGCCCCGTTTTCATCTCCGCCAGCTCCAGCGGAGTCCACTGCCGCGTCGCACCTGAATCATGATCAACTAAGGGTTTTTCATTCATTACCCCGTCATTCTACAAGACCCAA